>JAZQHX010000001.1:0-16745 GCA_045540835.1 Acutalibacteraceae bacterium
TCAACCTACACCGACTGATATTCGTCATTTTCTCGATTGTGCTTTGAAATTATGTGAAAAAGCAGTTGATGAGAATAATTGGCGTTGTGGTATTCAAGCCTGTGTCGATATGTGGTTGACTTCCTAGCGTTTATATTCAAACAGTTTGACCTAAACGTAGAGCATTCAAAGCTCGTCATTTTTTGACGAGCTTTGTTTTTTTTACATATTTATTCTAGATATAGAGTTGAAAAAGAACGCCTTGTTAGAGATTTGTTTAAACTAATGCGAAATCGTATACAAAACCCACTGGCATCTTTACACGGAACATCCGTGAAAGTGTCATAGTGGGTTACACACTTTGAAAAGGTGTGTAACAATAAAAAATGGCATAGCCAATAGCTATACCGCAAAACGCATATCAATTATTCAGTTTAGATACAAGATCCACCCATTGGGGCACCTTCCTTACGGAGGGTGCCACAAGCCCGTCTTTTTTATGTTTTTCCATACAAATTAAATATCAATCAAAAAATTCCTTTACCTTATCCATAAAGGATTTTTTCTTTTTATAGTTCTTTTCGTCGGTAGCGGCATCAAATTCCTTTAACTTTTCCTTTTGTGTCTTGGAAAGGTCTTTGGGAACTTCGACCGTAATTTTTACATACTGGTCTCCCTTACCGCTGTAATTAAGACGCTGTATACCCTTACCACGAAGCTTGAATTCGTCACCCGGTTGAGTACCCTCGTGAATCTGGAATTTAACCTTACCGTCAAGGGTAGGAACGGTTATTTCATCGCCCAAAGCCGCCTGAGTAAAGGTTATGGGAATCTCACAGTAAACATCGAAGCCGTCACGCTCGAAAATCGGGTGAGGACGAACATTTACATTTATCCTCAGGTCGCCCGATGGTCCGCCGTTAACACCTGCATCGCCACCGCCACGCAGATTTATAATCTGACCGTCATCAATACCTGCAGGAATATCAACTTCCTTTTCTATGGTATGGCGTATTCTGCCCTTACCCGCACAAGTACGGCAGGGCTTGTCTATAATCTTACCTCTGCCCTTACAGTGGTCGCAGACCTTTTGTGTCTGAATAACACCAAAGGGGGTTCTTTGCGCCGCCGAAACCTGACCGCTGCCGTGACAAACAGGACAGGTTTTAAGGTCGCTTCCCTTTTCCGCTCCCGTGCCGTCACATTCCTTACAGTTGTCAATCTTGGTAATCTTTACGGTCTTTTTACAGCCCTTTGCGGCCTCCTCAAAGGATAGATTAACCGTAGCGGCAGTATCGTTACCACGTCTTGGCGCATTGGGATTCCGGCTTGACCCGCCGCCAAAGCCGCCGCCGAAAAATGAGCCGAAAATATCGCCCAAATCACCGAAACCACCAAAGCCGCCGCCAAAGCCGCCACCTCCGTAGCCGCCGCCTGCACCGAAATTAGGGTCAACGCCTGCGTGACCGAACTGGTCATAACGTGCCCTTTTTTCGCTGTCGGACAGTACCTCGTAAGCCTCGTTTACTTCCTTGAAGCTCTCCGCCGCCGATTCGTCACCGGGATTCAGGTCAGGGTGGTATTTTTTAGCCGCTTTTCTGTATGCTTTTTTAAGTTCGTCCTCAGACACAGATTTATCTACACCGAGGACTTCGTAATAATCTCTTTTATCAGCCACAAAAATTCTCCTAAACAAACTCGGAATTCGTAAACTTCAAATTCACAATTAAAGGTGTCACCTGCGGTGACATTATATATCGCCGCAGGCACATTTAATTACGCATTCCGAATTCCTAATTACGAATTATTTATTATCGTCAACGTCGGTATAATCAGCCTCGTAAACGTTGGGGTCAGCATTAGAAGCATCTGCACCGGGGGCTGCGTTGGGGTCGCCCTGAGGATTAGCCGACTTGTAAAGCTTTTCGCTTACAGCAAAGATTTCCTTCTGCAGTTCGTCCTGCTTCTGCTTTATAGCCTCAATATCCTCACCCTTCAAGGTCTCCTTAAGAGCCTCTTTAGCGGCATTTATCTTAGCCTTTTCGTCCTCGGTAATCTTGTCACCTAAGTCGGTCAAGGTCTTTTCGGTCTGATAAATCATCTGGTCGGCATTGTTGCGTACATCAACCGATTCACGACGCTTCTTATCCTCTGCGGCATATTCCTCTGCCTCTTTAACAGCCTTGTCAATATCGTCTTTGGACATATTGGTGTTAGAGGTAATGGTAATATCGCTTTCCTTACCTGTGCCTAAATCCTTAGCTGTAACGTGAACGATACCGTTAGCATCTATATCGAAAGTAACCTCAATCTGGGGGATTCCACGGGGAGCAGGAGCAATTCCGTCAAGGTGGAATACACCCAATGTCTTGTTGTCCTTAGCAAACTCTCTTTCACCCTGCAAAACGTGTACCTCAACCGAAGGCTGATTGTCAGCGGCGGTAGAGAAAATCTGGCTTTTCTTAGCAGGAATGGTGGTGTTTCTCTCAATAACCTTTGTAGAAACGCCGCCCATTGTCTCAATACCGAGTGATAAAGGTGTAACGTCGAGAAGTAACAGTCCCTTAACGTCGCCGCCCAAAACGCCTGCCTGCAAGGATGCACCTAATGCAACGCACTCGTCGGGGTTAATTCCCTTAAACGGCTCTGTACCCATAAAGCTCTTAACAGCCTCCTGTACAGCGGGGATTCTTGAAGAACCACCAACCATAAGCACCTTGTTGATTTCGCTCTTATTAAGACCTGAATCCGAAAGTGCCTGACGAACGGGGCCCATTGTAGAGTCTACAAGGTCAGCAGTAAGCTCGTTGAATTTAGCACGTGTTAAGGTAGTCTCAAAGTGCTTAGGACCTGTGGAATCAGCAGTAATAAAGGGAAGGTTAATGTCTGTTGTAGTCATACCCGAAAGGTCAATTTTAGCCTTTTCTGCCGCTTCCTTTACACGCTGCATAGCCATCTTGTCGCCCGACAAATCAATTCCCTGCTCTGCCTTAAAGGTAGAAACGATGTAGTCCATAACTCTCTTGTCGAAATCGTCACCGCCAAGCTTGTTGTTACCTGCAGTAGCTAAAACTTCCTGAACACCGTCGCCCATTTCGATAATGGAAACGTCAAATGTACCGCCGCCGAGGTCATAAACCATAACCTTCTGGTCGTCCTCTTTGTCAATACTGTAAGCCAAAGCCGCAGCGGTAGGCTCGTTGATAATTCTCTTTACTTCAAGACCTGCAATCTTACCTGCGTCCTTTGTTGCCAAGTCGGATCGTAGCCATGTCGTTCTGTGAGCCAAGGAGTTGGAGAGATATTTTGTCTTCCTAAGACCGCTTGGCCTCCGACTTCTCTTTGTCAATACTGTAAGCCAAAGCCGCAGCGGTAGGCTCGTTGATAATTCTCTTTACTTCAAGTCCTGCAATCTTACCTGCATCCTTTGTTGCCTGACGCTGTGCATCGGTAAAGTAAGCAGGAACGGTGATAACAGCCTCTGTAACGGTAGTGCCGAGGTATGCCTCTGCATCAGCCTTTAACTTCTGCAAAATGATAGCCGAAATTTCCTGAGGGGTAAACTTCTTGTCATCAATAGCTACTGTGTAGTTTGTACCCATTTCACGTTTGATTGAGCTGATTGTTCTGTCAGGGTTAGTAATAGCCTGACGCTTTGCAACCTGACCTACCATTCTTTCTCCGGTTTTAGAGAAAGCCACTACCGAAGGGGTAGTTCTTCCGCCCTCTGCATTAGCGATTACTACCGGCTCGCCGCCTTCCATAACTGCTACGCAAGAGTTAGTTGTACCTAAGTCTATACCAATAATTTTTCCCATTTTGATTTCCTCCAAATGTAATTAAATGTATTTTTGTTTATTTTAGTTGGCTACCGTTACCATTGCGGGTCTTATTACGGTGTCGCCTATTTTAAAACCTTTTTGCAAAACCTGAGCTATAACATTCTCGCCCAAGCTTTCGTCTTCAATATGCATTACAGCTTCGTGACAGTTAGGGTCAAATACGTCTCCTACCTTTGCAACCTCTACTATACCGAGCTTGCCGCCTAAAGCCTCAAACTGCTTTACTATCATTTCAATTCCCTTTATATAATCGGGGCTCGACTTATCCTCAATAGTCGCAGAACGCTCAATGTTATCGAGTATCGGCAAAAGCTCTTTTATTACATTCGCTTTCGCAAACTCAGCTACTCCTGCTCTCTCACGCTCTGTTCGCTTTTTAAAGTTATCAAACTCAGCGGCAGTACGCAAAAGCAAATCGTTTTTGTTTTCAAGCTCACTTGTCAGCTTTTCGATTTCTGCGTCCTTTTTGGATTTCCTTTCCTTTTTCTCCTTTTGAGGTTTCGGTTGCGCCTCGGTCTGCTCGGTTTCGGGCGTTACCTTGGTTTCCTCTGACATATAAATCCTTCCTTTCTGTACTTAACCTAATCTTCCATATCCTTTTGAGCTTCGGTCATTATCTCGGCAAGTCTCTTTGCTGTGTATTTAACCGTCGGCATTATTCTGTCATACGACATTCTTGTAGGCCCGATAACGCCTACATAACCTTTATATTTATCGGCTGTGCTGAATTTGGCGGCAATAATCGTATCCTTTAACAGCTCCTCATATTCGGTGTCGGCTCCGAATACTGCACCTGCGCCGTCGCCTATATCCTCTAATATGGATATGAACGGGTCACGGCTTTTTATTAAGGATAATATCCGTCTGGCTTCGTTTTCACTGCCCGATATATTGTAAAGAGCATTTTCACCGCTTAGATGTACCGTTTTTTCCTCAATGTCGGCGGCAGTTTCAAACACGCCTGTAAATATCGGCAAAAGCTCCAGCGCATATATTCCCGACCTTGCCAGCAAGGATTGCATATAACCTTTAGTCAAGGTATCAACCGTCTTGCCCTTTATGTGGGTTTCATAAATTTTATTAAAACATTCGTGAGCCTCATCGCTTAAATTTTTACTGCACCGCAAAATTCTGTTTCTCGCCCTGCCGTCATCGGTCAAAACCAACAGCATAAAGGAATACCTGCCTATCGGCAAAAGCTGAAGCTGTTTGATTTCGGGCGGACGGTCCATTATAAGACAGCTTATAGCCGGCAGTCCCGTAAGCTCTGTAAGCAACCTTGCCGCAAACTGCGGTATGCCCTCAGGCTCCAGGCTTTGTTCCTTTAAAGTACTGTCAATATACTGCGCCGTTTGTTCGCTTATCTCATTTTCACTCATAAGATTGTCAACATACAGCTTGTATCCAACCGCTGTCGGCACTCGTCCGGCAGATGTGTGCGGTTGCTTGAGAAGTCCCAGCTCGCACAGCTCGCTCATTTCATTACGAAGCGTAGCGGACGACGGCGCATTCTCTAAAAGACTTGTCAATATCTTAGAACCAACGGGTTCGCCCGTTTCGATATACGCCTTAATTACAGCCTTCAAAACCGCCTGCTTTCTCGGAGTTAGCTCCATAACCCGTCACCTGACTTTCTTTTTAGCACTCTATCGCTTCGAGTGCTAACAGTTATTATTATATGCTGTTTTTCCGTTTTGTCAATAGTTTTTGCAAAAATAATTTGACTTTTCCTGACCTTTTACATTTTATTCATAATTTTTTCCACTAAAATCGCTTAGAAATATTGATTTTTTGACCATTTTGGTATATATTTATTATTAAGGTGAGAATATGGATTTTTTAAAGGCACTCTTTACAAGCGGTGCGGTAGTTAACTTTTTCACCGTAATTATCGGTACGGGCATTGGTCTGCTGTTCAAAAAAGGGATACCCGAAAAGGTAAAAACCACCCTTATGAACGGTATGGCGCTAAGCGTAATGTACATAGGTATTACGGGACTTCTTGAAAAAAATATAAACGTACTTATAATAATAGCCTCGTTTGCCGTCGGCTCAATCATAGGCGAACTTATAGATTTTGACCGCCTTGTTAACCGATTAGGCGAAAAGCTCGAAAATAAAATCGGCAGCGGGGACACTAAAATTGCTGACGGCTTTGTAACCTCTACCTTGCTGTTCTGCGTGGGCGCTATGACGGTTGTCGGCTCTATTGACAGCGGCATTTCGGGAGACAATTCAACCCTTTACTCCAAATCGGTGATTGACGGTATCGCCGCCGTGGCTCTTACCTCGAGTATGGGAATCGGCGTTATTCTCTCCGCCCTTTCGGTTTTGTTTATAGAAGGCTCTATAACCCTTTTAGCGTCTTTTGTAGCGCCTATCCTTACCGAATCGGCAGTAGCACATATGTCGCTTGTAGGCTCACTTCTTATAATCGCTTTAAGCCTTAATATGTTAGAGCTCACCAAAATTAAGGTTATGAACTATCTTCCCTCAATTTTTCTACCATTACTTATTTGTTCGGTGGTGTAAATAAATGGACGTAAAAAACAAAAGATATTACAAAAAACGGCGCAAACACACAGCCGCCAAAGCTTTCATATTTTTAGTTATGCTGTCTGCTTTGGCACTCACCCTTTTTACCGCCTATACCCTCATAAAAACGCACCCTACGGGAAAAAGCGAATCCAAACCTTCAAACGCGAGCTCTCAGGCAAGCTCGGTAGTATCCGAGCCCGAATTTGTGAATACTTACGCTACGGTTATTTCAACGGGTGACATAATGGTGCACGAGCCTCAGCTTGACGGTGCTTATGTAGCTTCAACCGGTAAATACGATTTCAGCGATATTTTCGTTCAAACCGAATCCTATTTCAAAGCCGCCGATTTAGCGGTTGCGAACTTAGAAGTCACCTTTGCGGGGAATGACGGCAGGAATTACAGCGGCTATCCCGTATTCAACTGCCCTGACAGCCTTGCAAACGCAATCAAAAAATCGGGACTGAACCTTATACTCACAGCAAATAACCACAGCTATGATACGGGACTTCACGGCTTTATGCGTACCCAAGAGGTTTTGAAGAAAAAGGGTATTGAATATACAGGGACGAGAACCGACGAAACCACAAAGCCCTATGTTATAAAGGAAATAAACGGCATAAAAATCGGTATTGCCGACTTCACTTATGAGACAGAGGGTGCGAATAAAAACCGCAAATATTTAAACGGAATTTTACTCAGCGAGGAAGCTGCTCCGCTTATAAACTCCTTTTCCTACCCAAAAATTGAGGAGTTTTACGAAACCGCAGGCGCAATGATAGAAGAAATGAAGCAAAACGGCGCAGAGTTTACACTTTTTTATATTCATTGGGGCGACGAATACAAAACCGAGCCTAATTCCTGGCAAAAAAATATAGCCCAACAGCTTTCCAACCGTGGGCTTGATATGATAATCGGCAGTCACCCTCACGTTATAGAGCCTATCGAGCTTGTTCATTCCGAGGGCGGCGACCACACAACCGTTTGCCTTTATTCGACGGGAAATGCCGTGTCGAATCAGCGTCAGGAGCGAATGGACAGTTGCCCTTCAGGTCATACTGAGGACGGACTTCTCATAAGCTTTACATTAGAGAAAAGCGAAGACGGTGTTTCGCTCTGTGATTTGGACATAATACCTACGTGGGTAGATAAATTCTGGAACGGCAGCGGATACCGATATACAATTTATCCGCTTGAAAAGGCAAACGATGCCGCTAATAAATATAAGTTGAGTGACAGCGTAGCGGCTCGGGCTAAGCGATCTTATAACCGAACGGTCGAAATTGTTGCAAAGGGGCTTACAAAGTGCCAAAAGCATATCGGCTGTGATATAACATTTAAAAATTCTTCTAAGGAGGACAAATAATGATTAACGAAAAATATAAGCTTTGGTGCGAAAAGGCCACGGGCGACCCCGACCTTGTTGCCGAATTAAAGGCAATTGAGGGTAACGAGGAAGCTATAAGCGAGGCTTTTTATAAGGACTTAGAGTTTGGTACGGGTGGCTTGCGTGGTATAATCGGCGCAGGTACAAACCGCCTTAACATCTATACCGTAGGTAAAGCTACACAGGGTCTTGCAGCTTACGTCAATTCGGTAAGTAAAAACGGCTCTGTTGCAATTGCTTACGATAGCCGTATAAAATCCGATGTGTTTGCAAAAATTTCGGCACAGATTTTAGCGGCTAATGGAATAAAAGTTTATCTTTATAAAGAACTCACACCTACACCTATGCTTTCGTTCGCAGTTCGTCATTTCAAGTGCGACGCAGGTATCGTAATTACCGCCAGCCATAACCCCGCAAAGTATAACGGCTATAAAGCTTACGGACCTGACGGTTGCCAGTTAGGTCTCGAAGCGGCTGACTATGTGCTTTCGATTATGAATCAGGTTGACGCTTTTTCAGGAGTTAAAACGGTTGATTTTGATGAGGCACTCCAAAACGGAATGATTGAATATATAGGTGACGAGGCAATCGAGGAATATCTCCGTTTGGTGGAGACCACCCGTGTCTGCCCCGAAGTTGATTTGTCTGACCTTAACGTAGTTTATACACCTTTGCACGGTGCAGGAAATAAGCCCGTTCGTGCAATTTTAAAAAGAGTCGGTGTTAAAAACGTGAATGTTGTGCCCGAGCAGGAACTGCCCGACGGCAACTTCCCCACAGCGCCTTACCCGAATCCTGAAATCCGTCAGGCATTTGAATGTGCTTTAAAACTGGCAGAAACGGTTAACCCCGATTTACTTCTTGCTACCGACCCCGACTCTGACCGTGTTGGAATTGCAGTTCCCGAAAATGGCGAGTATAAGCTTTTGACGGGTAATGACGTCGGAGCATTGCTTTTGAATTTTATGTTGGAGCGCAGAACCGCAAACGGTACTTTACCCAAAGATCCGGTTGCAGTTAAAACAATCGTTTCTACCGAGCTTTGCACCAAAATCGCCGCAGATTACGGCTGTGACCTTAAAAACGTGCTTACGGGCTTTAAGTTTATCGGTGAGCAGATATTCCTGCTTGAAGAAAAGGGCGAAGAAAACCGCTTCCTTATGGGCTTTGAGGAAAGCTACGGCTATCTTTCGGGTAGCTTTGTAAGGGATAAGGACGCCGTTATCGCCTCAATGCTTATTTGTGAAATGACAGCTTACTATAAGTCGGTTGGTAAGAATTTGCTGCAGGTATTGCGTAGACTTTACGAGAAATACGGCTATATTTACTGTATCCAGAAAAGCTTTACATTTGAAGGTCAGGCAGGAATGCAGAAAATTAAGGGTGTTATGGATAAATTGCACGCAAATCCCCCCGCTGTTATTGACGGTAACGAGGTTGTTTGCGTTAAGGACTATGAAACCTCGCTTAGCCGTGATTTGGTGAGCGGCAAAACCGAGCCTATAACACTTCCGAAATCAAACGTTATCGGCTTTGAATTCAGCGACGGCAGTTCATTTATCGTCCGCCCGTCGGGAACAGAACCAAAAATCAAGTTCTATTTCAACGCATTAGGCACAGACGACGCCAGCGCAACGGCAAGAATCGAACAGCTCACCGCCGCCGGCACAAAGCTTTTGGAAATATAATTTTCGTAGGGAACGATAGCCTCCCTTGCCATTAAGGAAGCCTATACAAAACCCAATAGATAAACTATATAGCACAAAGAGCAGCCGCTTAAATGCGACTGCTCTTTAACATTATTGTGGTTTTCCGAATATTAAATGCTTAATCGGGCGCAAGATGCGCTTTACACCCTTTACCCACACAACACGAAAATAAAATGTATATACACGCCAATAAACATACATTTTGTATTTTTTGTTGGTTGCGCAATCATAATACTTTCCGTCACGGTAAAAGGCTTTCAATACACCGATAACCTGCTCAGGCTTAACATATTCCTTGTCCCAAAGATTGTCACCCCTGATAATATATACATCAGGTCGCACCTTTAAAATTCGGTGCATAACAATTTTACCCGATTTCAAACGGTAAACCGGCACATCAAATTTTTTAAGCTCACGCTTTACCTGCTCTACAACAATCATATCCTGCTTGTTGCGAAGCATCGGGTACATACTGACACCCGCCGAACACGCCACAACCTCGCCCTGCTCGGCCAAAGCCTTGTCAAGCGACGAATCTAAATATGTATCGCTCATTCAGCAACGACACCGTTTTTCTTTAATTCATCAACAAATCCGGTAACAGCTTCCACTGCTTCATCTCTTGTGGATTCGGGGTGCTTCTCGCACATTTTGTCAATAATTTCATCAAGTGTAACATCGTTTTTGAGAATCTCAAAAATTTCAGCACCAATATCGTTCATTTTGATAAAACCGTTGAACTGATCCAAGTCACTACCAACAGCAACAGCAACAATCTTGTCAGCTACTTCATTAGTCACAAAATTATATTTCAGTTTCATATTATTCACCCTTTTTGATTATTTTATTCGATTGTAACACAATTTCATAATAATGTCAAATCTTATTCGTAGGGGTCGATGCCCACATCGACCCGTTTGATGCCTTCAACAATCCGTTTTAATTCCAACAGTCTTTCGGTGCGATGTGGGCATCGCACCCTACGGATTTTAAATTTTGTATTTATATCCGTGCCGATGGCACACATTTAATTCCGAATTACGCATTACGAATTACGAATTAAATATCGTATTATACGCCACCTCGGCGGCGGCGGGGTTCATATTGCAATGGATTGTCCAAAGATTACAACACGATAACAGACGGTCAATAAGATTCATTGTGTTCATAACCGCAACGGGGTCTTTGGGCATATAAACCTGATTGAAAATGCGGTCGATTACGTCGGATTTTTCCATTTTTTCAACATAATTTGTCTCACTTCGTTCAATAAAACAAATATGCTTTAAGGGTGTGCGCATATTGCAACCCAGACGCTCCTTACCGTTCCAGGGTGTGCCGTATGCATACGGCTGTTCCGGTTCATCGTCAAAAAAACGAACAATCGGCTTGTCACCGTTTACAATTACCATTCGCTCGCCTAACAATTGCTGCCATAAATTCATATGGGTGGTTTTACCCGTACCGCTATGCGCCGCAAACGCAACCCCAACACCATCAACATCTATGCAGACAGAATGTAATACAAACGCTTTAAATTGCGGTAGAAACTCTGCGAGTTTTCTTGAAATTGCAATATGCTCTAAATACCTATCTGTATGAAAAGAACCGCCATATCCAATTTCGGCTAATATTTCATCATTTGAACATGAAAGGGTTAAATCAACTTTTTTGGCTTTAACATAATACTCTCGGCTATGCCGCTCAAAAAAAGTATGCATACACTTTACATCAATAATTAAATCTGCAATCTTATACATTTATATTTCCTCTACAATTTTGAAGCAATATGCAAATCTGAATCGTTTTTATACTTTTTATAAGTAACTAACATTTGATTTGTCAATCCATGTAATCTTGATTTTTTATCGAATTTATCGCAACGTCTTGGCAAACTATTACACATTTTAGGAGAAAGACACCACTGTCTAAGTGCACAAAAATCACAATTATCAGTTATAGTCAAAACCTCTTTAAATTCATTTATAACATTATAATCTATATCATTTGAATAAATACTACCATAAAAATGATCATCTGTATAATGTTGACATTTGCCCAATTCGCCATTTGGGAAAATAAGTGTAATATTGTCATTATCACATTCACAATGAACCAATCTATTCTCCGAGTTAAGTGTTTTTGTTCTAGAATACCCCAAATCTCGAAAATGCTTTTGCAAAGAAATAAATTTATCTATAAGTACTCGCCTGTCATTATCTGTTCTATTTTTAATCTTTTCAGTAGAGTCTTCAAAAAGTAAATGTGCATACATGGCAAAATGCTTATAATTTCCAAATCTATTGTGCAAATAATCTGCAAGTTCAAACAAATCGTCTGTATTATATTCGTCCATATTCATCCTTGTTTGAATCGCAATACCAGCATCAAGCAAATTTTGCATATTATTTACAACAATTTCAAAAGGATTACAATCTTTATAAATAAATGCTTTTATGCGATTATATATTTTTTCAGTTCCATCTAAAGTGATTTGTACCATTTTCAAATTCCAAAGATTTACTGCATTTTCAATATTTTCGCTATTAAATAAAAAAGCATTAGATACCATTTTTGATTCGTATTCTATGCCTTTACTCCTCAAATCCTCGCAAATTATATTTATTGCCCTGGCATTATATAATGGTTCCCCACCAAACCAACTTAATTTAATGGGATTTTTCAAACATTTTTTCTCTATAAAATCCGCCACATCATGTGCTGTGTTTTCACTCATACTTCTTCGATTACAGTTTAATTCATAACAATAAAAGCATCTCGCATTACAATCGGTTGTAGGCAGTATTTTAAAATTTGTAATATATGGTAATCGGATATTTTTATTTATTGACAACATCAACTTGCTGAATTGACGAGCAAACTTAACATCATCATGTTGCATTGGAACTAAAATCCATTTTTCAATAAGTTTCCGTATGATTTTTTCATTTGTTGAAAAAACGCTATTTTTATTAAATACGTCTATTTCATTATTCTCTAATAAAATCAGTTCTGCTGTTATTGTATTATATACTAAAAGACCATCATCTACCGCTAAAGTAACTATATAGGTGAGTTTACGATATGATTCACCAAATAGAACTTTTTGCGAAGAAAAAAGTCCATATATAAGTTTAGACTGTTCAACTATAACTTGCATACTATTTCCTCCGCACAAAATTTAAAATAGGCGATCCCTGATGTTACAGGAATCGCCTACGACTAATTTATGTAAAAATTAGTCCATAACCATCTCAGGGATGTCACATGCACACTCTTCAACAGAAGTAGTAACTACATCAGCAACATTGAGCTTTACGATTTCTACATTCGCATTCATTTAACTAACCACCTTTACAAGATAATAAACATATTAAACAAACATTTAAAATTACAAAATGTATAAAAACACAGCAAACTGTTAAATTAGATAACTATCAGGTTGTTCCAAAATAAGCACGAGCTGCTGCACCAAACTTACCTATTGCAACACAAAGATTATATGCGGATGATGTTGTCTTTGTATTAGAAATATATGTTTCAACCGAATACTGATTTGTAAGTACTAACTCATCATTATAGTAAATTTTTGCTGTAACAGTTTTATTAGAATCGTACATACAAGTCTTGCTGAAAGAATAGGTGAAATAAGAACCAGATGTGGACCACATATCAGCAGTTACAGTATCAGTAATATCTGCATCCTTATAATCAGAATGATAAGACAATTCCATTCTTAAGTTAGCTTTATCGAGACCTGTGTTTTTGAAAACATAACCAACAGAAGGTGAACCACCCAAAGAAACTGCAGTTGTCAATGTGTTTGTAATACCAGAATCACCATATACTGTAGAAGTTGTTGTGTTAAGAGTTCCCAAAGCCGCTGATGGTGTTCCAACAAAACCTGCATTGCAAAGCTCGCCATTATTTACTCGCTCTGCAAGTTTAGAAGATGTTTTTCTTCCAGCAAAATATTTTTCAGCTTCGGCTCCCATTACAAGAAGATCACTCATCAAGGTTTTTGTTGTTGCCTTTGAAGTTGAATTGTACTGTGCAATAGCAAGTTGTGCAATTGTGGTGTGCCAATCTTCTGAAACAGCTACTAAGTTTTCATTAGCATCATAACATTTTATAACAACTTTAATATCCAGAGCTAAACCAAACATCTGAACGCCCATAAAACGATAATACTTTTGAGTAGAACCAGCAGCGGTCAATTCTGTATCCTTTACAATAATTGTATCAGCAACATATTCGTTACAATCATCATCATAACGTGTTTGTGAAATTTCCATTGTGTAATGGTCATATGAAGATACTAACGCATTTTTTACGAATATACCTGCACCTAAAGTATCAGAAATAATAATCGAGGCTGTTGGAACTATATTAGTATCAACAGTAGGACCGGTAACGGGTTCTTCATATCCGCAAACGGAGCAAACGCCGTCTACATAAGAACAAGGTTCGTTATCTGCAAAGAGAAGTTCGCAACCTGCGCAAGCGATGTCATGTGTGCCATCGTTGTTGGGGGTAACTTCACCAGCAGTACACTCGTGAGGAGCTTCAACAGTGTATGTAGCAGAACCTGCAGCGAATACGAGAGTATTTTCGTCCCAGTCAGCGTTATCTGTAACAACAACGTCAACCTGGATTTCGTCATTAGCTTTTGCAGCTGGTTCTAATGCAAAAGTAGCGGTAAGGTTAACAGCACTAACGGCCTTGTCGGTACCTTTAGGCTCAACAAGGAACATACCATCACTTAGGTTTGTGCCACCTTCATCAGTATAAATCTTAAGATCTTCATTTTCTACAACGATGTTTGTAAGAGTGCCAGTAGCATCAACATCAAACAAAAGGTGGGGACCTGCAACAGCAGGGTCAAAAGTGATGTCAAAATTTGCTGTGTAGTCTGTTGCGCCAACTTCGATTTCTTCAATTGTAACAGCAACAGGAATTGCGGGGGTTTCTTCTGCGCTTGCTACAACGGAAGTTACCATTGATGAAAGCATCATTGTGGCAGCCAAAGCAGCAGCGAGCAGCTTTTTCATTTTCATAGAAATTCTCCTATCCGGCTTAAAGCCAAAATTTTTCAAATTACCAGACCAATCATATATGTAATTTTCGAACAAGGGCTATGTTTGGTCTTACGGCTAAACGTATTATAACATCTGTTTGCAGCATTTGCAAGTGCAAAATAAAACTTTTTTACTTCAAATACATAAAAAAAAATGAAGGTTTTTTGTGCGAATAGTCAAATTTGCCGTATATAAACGTGAATTTTCATATTTTTTCCAGTTTTTTTATATTTCCTGCATATTATCTTTCCAAATTTAACCGTTTGACGGTTGCGGATACCGCCACTGATATTCCCAAAATCAGGAATTGGAATGCTCCACCCTCAATTTGCCCTCTTTTATATAAAAGGTAATATCTCCCTGCAAATCGGTGCGGTAGGGTGTGATATGCATTTTATCGAACCGTGACATCACTTCGTTATGCGGATGACCGTACATATTATCCTTACCGCAGGAAATTACGGTATAATCGGGAGACAAGGCTTCAAGAAAAGCCCGGGTATTAGAAGTGCTGCTGCCGTGGTGACCTGCTTTAAATACGTCACAGTCAAGGTCGAGTCCCTCATTTAATATCCTCTTTTCGGCTGTGGCCTCGGCGTCACCCGAAAACATAAATCTTTTACCGCCGATTCCCACCATAACAAACAATGACTGATTATTTTCGTCTTCAAAATCGCCGTATGAAGCAAGAACGGTTATTTCAAACTCGCCCACCTTAAAATTCATTCCCTGTTCGGCGTTGTAAACTCCGCCGCCCGATTTTGTAACGGCATTTATCGCATACTGTGCGGCAGACATTCCCTCACTATAAACCGAAAGCTCGGGCAGAACTAAATTTTTAATACCGTAATCGTCGCAAATTCTCTGCACACTTCCCGTATGGTCGGTATGCAGGTGGGAAAGCATCAGAACATCAATATTCTTTATTCCGCAGGAATTAAGCTGAGCACATATTTCGTTTCCGTAATCAGAGTTTGAAGTATCAAGCAGCATACTTCTGCCGTTGCTGTAAATTAAAATACTGTCCCCTTGACCTACATCGAGAAAGCGCACAAAATCCTGCGAGGTATCAAACTCTTTATTTACGGGATTTGTTACATTATTTAAAAAGCGACTAAGGCTATCCTTACCGTATGTAACAAGCGCCACTATCATAAGTGACAGCAGCGCTGATATTACTGATACCGCAATCCGTTTTTTACTCCCTGCTTTATTCATCGTCCGAAACCTCTTGTGCCGTTTCGGAATGTGAAAGCTCACGCTCCATTAGCTGTTCGGCAGTTATGAGCACCTTTCTGGGTTTTGAGCCCTCATACGGACCGACAATTCCCCTTTCGTGCATCATATCGACAATTCTCGCCGCTCTCGCATAGCCAAGCTTTAATTTACGCTGCAGTAGCGAAGTAGAAGCCATTCCGTTTTCAACCACAACCTTTATAGCCTCTTCAAGCATCGGGTCTTCACTCGGACCGTCCTCAGGAAGTCCCGTCTTTTGTTTCTTCTCAACCGCCGCCTGACGTTCGATTTCAACCATAACGTTATCGTCATAGGTGGCCGTTCCGCCCGTCTTTATAAACTCGACAACCTTTTCAACCTCTTCGTCGCTTACAAAGCAGCCCTGAATACGGTTGGGCTTATTAGAGCCAACGGGGCTAAAGAGCATATCGCCACGACCTAAAAGCTTTTCCGCACCTGCGGAATCGAGGATAGTACGGCTGTCAACCTGGCTTGATACCGCAAAAGCGATACGTGTGGGGATATTCGCCTTAATAACACCCGTAACAACGTCAACCGACGGACGCTGTGTTGCAATAATCAAGTGCATACCTGCCGCTCTCGCCTTAGCCGCAATACGGTTGATAGAATCCTCAACCTCATTAGGGGCTGTCATCATAAGGTCGGCAAGCTCGTCTATAATAATTACAATGTGGGGCATTTTTGTGATTTCAGGGTCACCCAGATTTTCAACAAATCTGTTATATCCTGCAAGGTCACGTACACCTCGGTCAGCAAACATACGGTAACGCTTTTCCATTTCACTTACTGCCCAACCGAGTGCACCTGCCGCTTTTCTAGGGTCGGTAACTACAGGCACCAAAAGATGCGGTATACCGTTATAAACGCCGAGCTCTACAACCTTTGGGTCAATCATCAAAAGCTTAACTTCATCGGGATTTGCTTTATAAAGAATACTCATAATAATCGAGTTAAT
>JAZQHX010000002.1:0-2805 GCA_045540835.1 Acutalibacteraceae bacterium
GCTCACAGAACGACATGGCTACGATCCGACTTATTAAGACTTTTTAAGGGAAATTTAAAAATTGGAGGGAAAGTATGATAAACCTCGCCATTATGGGACACGGCGTTGTAGGTTCGGGTACTGCTGAAATACTTATTAACCACAGCGACCGTATGGAAGCCAGAGTAAAAGAACCTCTTAATGTTAAGTATATTCTGGATTTGCGTGATTTTGACGGTCTTTCTTACAGCGATAAATTTATTAAGGATTTTGAACTTATTGTAAACGACCCTGAAATTAAAATTGTAGCTGAGGTTATGGGCGGCGTTAATCCTGCCTATGATTTTGTTAAAAGGTGTTTAGAAGCCGGCAAAAGCGTGGTTACTTCCAACAAGGAGCTTGTAGCCGCGAAGGGTTCCGAACTTATTAAAATAGCAAAGGAAAAGAATGTAAATTTCCTTTTTGAAGCAAGTGTTGGCGGTGGTATCCCGGTACTAAGACCTATGGTACAATGCCTTGCCGCTAATGAAATTACCGAAATTGCAGGTATTTTAAACGGAACAACAAACTACATTTTAAATAAAATGATAGTGGATAATATGGACTTTGATACTGCGCTTAAATTAGCTCAGGAAAAAGGCTATGCCGAAAAGGACCCCACAGCCGATATTGAGGGGCACGATGCCTGCCGCAAGGTCTGCATTTTAGCGGCTTTAGGATTTGGAAAGCACGTATATCCCGAACAGGTTAAAACCGAAGGTATAACCGATATTACACTTGACGATGTTGAGGCGGCTGACAGCTTCGGATATGTACTTAAACTTATAGGAAGTGCAAAGAAATTGCCTGACGGCAGAATTACAGCATTTGTTCGTCCTACAGCCGTAAGCCGCGAGCACGTGATTTCGGGAGTTAACGGAGTATTCAATGCAGTACTTGTAAACGGCGACCAGACAGGCGAAGTTATGTTCTACGGAAAGGGCGCAGGAAAAGAGGCTACTGCAAGCGCAGTTGTTGCGGATATTATTGATTGTGCAAAGCATTTAGACGCACGTAAATATCTTTATTGGGAGGACTCGGACAGCGATTATGTAGCCGAAAATCTTGATGAAGAATGCAGGCTGCTTGTAAGAATCATGGCAGAGAATTATGAAGAAGCATTAAACTGCTTTGAAAAACAATTTGCGGGCTTAAACTGTGTTAAGAATCAGTACACAAAGGAAATCACCTTTGTTACCGATACAGCGCTCAAAAGCGAGTACACCAAAAAATTGGCAGAATTTAAAAACTGCAAAATTAAAACAATATATGTTATGTAATTTATTCTATTCTGGGGGTAAGAACCAATATGGCACTTATAGTTAAAAAATTCGGTGGTTCCTCGGTTGCTAATGCCGAGCGTGTTTTCAACGTAGCCAACCGAATCATTGAAGATTACAAAAAAGGAAACGACGTTATAGTTGTAGTTTCAGCTCAGGGCGATACAACCGACGACCTTATTGATAAGGCATTGGAAATAAATCCTGACGGTGCTTCAAAGCGTGAAATGGATATGCTTTTATCTGCAGGTGAGCAAATCTCCATAGCATTGCTTGCAATGGCTATTGAAAAATTAGGCTGTCCCGTTATTTCACTTCTTGGCTGGCAGGCAGGCTTTGCTACCGATTCACACCACGGTATGGCACGTATTAAAAAGGTTGGTGCAGAGCGTATCAGGAATGAAATTGCAAAGCACAACATTGTAATTGTTGCAGGCTTCCAGGGACTTAATAAGTATGACGATATTACTACATTAGGTCGAGGCGGTTCGGACACAAGTGCCGTTGCTATTGCTGCTTCTATGAAGGCTGATTTATGCCAGATTTATACCGACGTTGACGGTGTTTATTCTGCCGACCCGAGAAAGGTTCCCACCGCAATTAAGATGGATGAAATTTGCTATGACGAAATGTTAGAGCTGGCAACTCTTGGCGCACAGGTGCTTAACAACCGTTCGGTAGAAATGGCTAAAAAATATAATGTAGAGCTTGAAGTGCTTTCAAGCCTTGAAGTAAAACCCGGTACAATTGTAAAGGAGAAGGTAAAAATGGAAAAAACTTTAATTAAGGGCGTTGCAAAGGACAATAACGTTGCTTGCGTATCTATTGTAGGACTTGAGGATACCCCCGGTATCGCATTCAAAATTTTCAATAAGTTGGCTCAGTACAAGGCTAATGTTGATATTATTCTGCAGTCGGTTGGTCGTGACGGCACTAAGGATATTACCTTTACCGTTCCTCAGGATCAGGCAAATACCGCTACCGATGCAATTGAGTCCTTAAAGGACATTCTTAACTACAAGAATGTTAAGGTTGATACCTCTGTTTCAAAGGTTTCAATTGTAGGCGCAGGTATGGAAAGCCACCCTGGTGTTGCTTCTAAAATGTTTGAAGCACTTTATGATGCAGGCATTAACATTGATATGATTTCCACAAGCGAAATAAAGATTTCGGTTCTTATCGAAGATAAGTATGCTGACAGAGCTGTATCTGTTGTTCATGATGCATTTTTTGCTTAATACTAATATAAATTTACAACCCCGAACCAATGGTTCGGGGTTGTTTTTGTAATAAAAGATTTAATCTAATTCATACCTTGTGGCAACATATTTACAGTATTTAAGTATACCTAAAGACTTAATTGTTGCGAGTTCTTCCTCACTTCTGATTTCGGTATATCCTATGTCTATTCCCTTTTCGAGACATTTAAGATAATTTTCGGCAGTAATAGTAGTCTCACCGCCATTAGACACATAAATGAATTTAGGATTATTTTCTCCATAGGTTG
>JAZQHX010000003.1:0-8248 GCA_045540835.1 Acutalibacteraceae bacterium
AATATAGCCATAGGTGGCAACATAACCGATACTACCCATGACGGCACACGGAATATTCCCTCTATTACAAAGCTTTTTATTATTGGCGAAGCGTTAAAATACTCTAACATTAACATCAAGCCTTTTTCTATATAGGCAAAAAGAAAGGATAGCGCTTCTGAGCAATAATTAGCTCCCGATACCGTAATCCAAAAAATCAAAGCCAAAAGTAACAGCATTATGGGGTATCCGAATTTTTTACTTGTCATAATTCGGTCGATTTTTCTGTCTAATGAATTATATTCCGACGGGCATTTGACCGTTTTTCGGGCAATTTCCTCTGCTTTTTCCACGCAGGCGGTAGCTATCATATCGCTTATTTCTTGCCCGTTTATACCCGAATTTTTAAAATTTTCCTTTATACTATTAAGAACTGTCGCTATTTCTTGGGAGTTTGCTACGTCAAAGCCGCACTTTTTATTTATGCCGGCTAAAATATTGGAATTACCTTCAATCAGTTTTACTGCGAGCCAACGTGCAGGAAAGGCGGTCTGCTCCTTTAAAAGCGGCATCAGCTCTGATATTGCATTTTCCAGAACAGACGGATATTCTATCAGGTGTTTATCAGATTTTTCATTAGCTGTTGATACCTCGTCCAGAACATTTTTAAGTCTTTTGAGTGTTTTTTTAGAACGTGCTACCGTTCCCACTACCCTTACACCCAAAAGTTCTGATAAACCCTCGAGGTCTATTTCTATATTTTTACGTTTTGCTTCGTCGAGCAGATTAACGCATATAACCGTATCAGGTGCTATTTCCATAATCTGCAAAGCCAGATTCAAATTTCTTTCAAGGCTTGTAGCGTCGCATACAACCACCGCCGCCTTGTAATCCTCAAAGCAGATAAAGCTACCTGCTACTTCTTCCTCAGCAGAGTGCGGTAAAAGTGAGTATGTACCCGGAATATCCACAAGTACATACTCATTTTTTTCTGTTTTCAGCCTGCCTTCCGCCACACCCACCGTCTTACCGGGCCAATTTCCCGTATGCTGTTTCATACCAGTAAGCGCATTAAAAAGGGTACTTTTCCCCACGTTTGGATTGCCTGCAACGGCAATTACCGTCTTGTCGGTATTATCATAAAATTTATCGTTATTGCTTACACCTTTTCCGGTTGAAGCAAAGCTTAAACCCATAATTATCCCTCACTCAAGTGACAAATATTCCACGGCAGTCCTCTAAACGGATTGCTATAACCGCTCCACGTATCAAAAAAGCCTTGGGGTTGCCCGACGGGCTTTTACCTACGCACTCAACAACCGTATTCTCTATAAGACCTATATCACGAAAACGCCTGCGCATACTGCCATAGGTGCATATTTTCTTTACCCTGCCGCTCTGCCCCGGCTCTAATTCGCCTAATGTAATCATACTTTTCACCTATAATATACTATTCCGTCTTTTTTTAAAGGTGAGTAATAAATATGTCCTCTGCCGCATAATTATTTACAAAAGAGTGTTATGCCCCAAAGAGGGTTTTTTAGGAGGAAAAATTATGACAAACACCGAAATCTACAAGGATATATCAACCAGAACCAACGGGGATATTTACGTCGGGGTGGTGGGCCCCGTAAGAACGGGTAAATCCACCTTTATAAAGCAATTTATGGATAAACTGGTACTGCCCTATATTGACGGTGATTATCTTAAAGAACGTGCAAACGACGAATTGCCGCAATCGTCCTCAGGCAGGACAATTATGACTACCGAGCCTAAATTCATACCCGAAAAAGGAGCTCAGATTAAAATTGACGATTCGGCTGAAATGAATGTGCGGCTTATTGACTGCGTAGGCTACATAGTACCGAGCGCTCTCGGTTATATTGAGGGTGACCAACCGAGAATGGTTATGACCCCTTGGTTCACCGACCCCGTTCCCTTTAATATGGCGGCAGAAATTGGTACTCAAAAGGTTATAAACGAGCACTCTACAATAGGCCTTGTTATCACTACCGACGGCAGTATAAGCGATATTCCGAGAGAGGAATATGCCGAAGCCGAGGAACGTGTTATAGAAGAATTAAAGACAATAAATAAACCGTTTATCGTTCTGCTTAATTGTATGTATCCGAATTCAGATGAGGCGATAGCGCTGTCCGAGGAGTTGACCGAAAAATACGAGGTGCCCGTACTGCCGATTAACTGCCTTGATTTGAGCGAAGAGGATATTAAGCTTGTTTTATCCCGTATTCTGTACGAATTCCCGATAAAGGAGCTTAGCATTTGTTTCCCACGCTGGATAAATGCTCTGCCGCTTGAGCATTGGCTGAGGTCAAGTCTTACCGACACAATTAAAAAATCCGCCTGCACATTAAAGCATATACGTGATGTCAGTTGCTTTGAAGCGGCATTCGGGTCAAACGAGAATGTTGAATCAATATCGGTAGACTGTATAGCCTTAGGTAAAGGTAGTGCAGAAATTACTATAAATACAAACCCAAACCTATTCTACAAAATTTTAGCCGAAAAAACTGGTATTGTTATAAAAGACGAGCAGGAACTTATGGAAAATATTGCCTCACTTGCGGTTTGCAAAAAGGAGTATGAGCGTGTTAAAGGCGCACTCGACGAGGTAGAAGCCACGGGATATGGAATAATTATGCCCGAAATAGAGGAGCTCAAATTAGAAGAGCCCGAAATCGTGAAGCAGGGCGGCAGATACGGGGTAAGACTGCGTGCTTCTGCCCCGTCAATACACCTTATGAAAGCCAATATTACAACCGAAGTAAGCCCGATTGTAGGTAGTGAAAAGCAGTCGGAGGATTTAGTTATGTATCTGCTGAGCGGATTCGAGGAAGACCCCGTAAAAATCTGGGATTCCAACATTTTTGGAAAGTCACTTCACGACCTTGTAAATGAAGGACTACACACAAAGCTTTCACGTATGCCTACCGATGCGAGAATGCGTGTTCAGGAAACGGTTGAAAGGGTAATTAACGAAGGCTGTAACGGTCTTGTTTGTATACTGCTTTAACCCATAAAAAATACCTTGACGCACTGAGTCCGTCAAGGTATTTTTTTATTTGCATTTTATTTTACTTCGTTTTCCTCGTATGAATCGTCTTCGGTTAAAAGCTCGGTTTCAACCTCGTCTGCAAGCTCTACCGGCTCGCTCGGTTCATCGTCTATAAGATAACCGGGAACATCGGTCATATTCTCTTCTTCACCAAAATCAAGGTCGGCCAAAGCCTCGTCTCCTGCCGCTACAAAACCTCCGTTTTCCAAAGAAAACTTGTTTTCATAATCAACACTGTCAAATTCATCAGTATAATTAAGATTGGTTGCATATTCAGCCGAACGGCGGTGATTAACTGCCCTTGCAACTAATAGAATAACCAAGCTTAAAAAGCAAAGAATCAAAAGCACGGTGCCTATAATTATTATCTTTCTATTAGGAGAAAGTGAGCTGAATTTTTCTCCCAATTCTGCTTCTTCGGGAGCCTTTGTATTGCTTACTACCTTAGCCAACTTCATTTCAGGATAACGCTGAAGCACCTTTTCTACGGAATCATATCTATAATATCCGCTTTCTTCACCGTTAAAGCAGTAAACATAGCTGAAAGCCGAAAGCTCTGTCTGATTGCTCGAATAACAGCTCACATTAAAGCCGCCTATTTCGGAGTTAGTAGCATAGAATCCGTCAAACTTATCATTTTCGGGAGTGTTTTCGAAAATATAGTATCTTCCGCCCTGCTTCATATACTGCAATTTTTCAAAGCTGTTGGTCTCGCTGTTAAGCAAATACGGCTCAGGCTCTTTGCTGTCAGCCGATTTAAGATAGTAAATTGTATAATTCTCAGCTTGGTCCTTAATTACGGTAACCTCTGCCGCATTGTATATTATTCGCTCGGCTTCAAAGCCTAAAGGAATTTCTACACTTTCGATATTTTCAGCAACAGTATAAACTGCACCGTCTATCTGGGTTTCCAAAGAACCGGGTTCTACCGAAGAAGTTTCCTCGCTCGAAGTATCCTCCTCGGAAGAATCTGTGCTCTGTGTAGCTTCTTCGGTTCTTGTAATATTTATTTTATAAACCTTTTGCGCACCGCTTTGTGCCGTAACCGTTACTGTGCAGGAATTACTACCTATTTTAAGGTCACTTCCGCCCTCAACCTTTACCTGAGCATTATCATCTGCGGCAGCGGCATAAATATCACATTCGGTAATGTCTTTTCCAACCGTCACAGAATACGAAGTAGTAGATGCAGAAAATGCAGGAGAAAGCTTTCCGTCACTTAAAGAAAGAGACTTTAAATTGGCATTTGCAGAAAGGGTTTCGTCCTTAACGGTAAGGTTAGCTCCCTGATTGGGAACAGTCTTATCAATCATATCAAGACTACTATACTGTGCACCGGCAGTTTGTATAAAACAATTTCCTGCCTTTAATGCTTTAAAGCTTATTTTTTCGCTTCCTCTTTTAGCATTTGCTGAATTTACAATCGTAACATTACCCGCACCGCCTGATTGACCGCTACCTGAAAGCTTCACTTCAAGTATTTCGGGGTCGTATTTAAGATTGAAGGTATATCCATACATAGTTTCGTCTGCGTTAATGGTTACCGTAACCGTTACGGTATCGCCGACTTCAACGCTCTTTTTACTGAAAGACATAACACTGCTTGCGGCAGCCGATGCATTTATAATTCCTACCCCTAAACAGGAAAATACCAGAATCAGGGTTAATGTTAAACTTAAAATCCTTTTCATAATTTACCTCGCTATTTAACTACTGCTTTATAAGTCTTACTCCAAGCAGATGCATCTGCACACCTGCTAAATCCGATATACTAATTTTTCCGTCCTTATTTATATCGGCGGCAATAAGCTTGTTTCCTTTTAATACCCTTACCTGCAACAGATGCATTTGCACACCTGCTAAGTCGGATATACTTATTTTTCCGTCCTCATTAACATCGCCATACGTCACATTTGGCACAACACTACCGGAACTGCTACCTGAAGAAGTATTGGACGAGTTATTAGAAGATGAACTGTTATTCGACGACGAATTGTCAGCACCGCTCGGAAGCTTGCCCGTACTGTTTACATAAAGCGTGCAAGCCTTAGTTGCGTTTACCGATATAACATAATCGGTTGTATATCCCGTCTCCGCTTTGACGGTGAGCTTTACCTTATTTACGCCCTTTTTAAGTGCAATCTGAGACTTTGTAGTATTTGTAGCACCGCTCACGGCAACCGCCTTAATTGCAGTATCACCCGTAACCTTAAGGCTGTATTCATAGGTGTATTTACTGAATGACGGTGTCAAGCCCGATACCGAAATTTTATCAAAATAATAGTTATTACGTTTACTGTTCTTTGCAGGCTGTGCCGCCGCATTTTTCGGCATATCCACATAAACCGGAATACGGAAGCTCAAAGCAAAGCTTTTATCCGATTTATATGTACTGCTTAATGAATTTCCCTTGTTGTACGCATCATGTACCGCCTGGGCATATTGATGGTTAATGTCCCCATGAACATTAAAGTCCTGATAATAATAGGTGTCCTGATTTCTGGCAATGTAATTGTCAGCGATGTACTTAGCACCACCTACAATAGATTTATAACGTGTATTCCAACCGTGATTTTTGGCTCTTTTAAGACCGTTTACCGTAACTGAAGCATCATCCGTACTGTAAGCCCCTATATTAAAGAAGTTGTAGTAGCCTTTATAAATACCGTTGCTATCTGAATAGGTGCCTGAAATCAATGCACTTGTACCCTTCACACCCTGCTCCTGCCTTATTTTAGAGGCAATTATATAAGGGCTGACACCCGATTCCTTGGCGGCTAACATTATAACCTTTACATACGAGCCTTCGCCCGGTTCATTCTTTGCAGGAGTATAATCCTTTTCCATAAAGGTACCCTTAATAATCTTTTTAACTCCAGCCTCATTCTGAACAGATGCATTATAGCTTTGCTCTAAGAACATATAAATTGAATTTGCATTGAGGAAATTTCTCGGGTCCATATAATAAGCAATTACTTCTCTCGAAGCGCCTGTCCAACCGCCGTTGGTTGTTATCCACACTTTTTTATTCCAGTCATACGAACCCAGCCCCATCGACCTCCAGGAGGTTGGCTGTACCGAAGAATTGTACTGTACCTGCTTATGCATATCAACCGACTGTGCGGCTACCGCATCATCAAATGAAACATTGACCGTATCGGGTATAAATTTCCAATCGGGGTACTCTGTATGCAATGCTTTAAGCGCACTGTGATAGCTTGTCGGGAAAGCCTTTAGTGCAGTCTCAAAATCAGTATCCACTTTATCGGGGTCATATTCTCTGAGCTCTATATATTCTTCATCATAAAAAATATAACCCGTTTTGGTTTTACCGTCCTTAATATATGAAATCTTAAGCCATGTACCGCTCGAATTGGTTTCCTTTGATATAAGCGTAGCGGTGGTATATTCAATCTTTTCGATTATGTTATTATTATTTATAGCAGGAGTTTCCCTTACCCGCACATTATCACCGTTTATATATACAGTAGTAACAATATCAGCCTTTGTAATAAAGGGAACCGCAAAAAATGTGGTAATAATCAATACAAAAGCCAACAACAAACTTATGCTTTTTATAGCTCGTGTCATCACAAATTCCTTTCTTAAAAACATACATTTTAATTATAACTTTTTACATACTTTATGTCAACCGGAAATTCGACAAATTATCTGCTTTTTATTTTTTGTTAACACTTCCGAATTCTCTGTTAACAAAATGTTCATTTTTTCACAAAAAGAATAACCTAAATTGACTGTATAATAATTTTGGAATTTGGTTTATGCAGAGGAGAAATTGTGTGTATCAGTACATTTTTAAGCGATATGAAAAGAAATATATTCTGACGCTTGAACAGTATAACGAGGTTTTAAAATACATATCCGAGAATACCGTCCCCGATAAATACGGTATAAGCGACATACTTAATATCTACTGTGATACTCCCGATTACCGAATTATACGGACTTCGATTCAAAAGCCACCCTACAAAGAAAAATTGCGGCTAAGGTGCTACGGAGTGCCTGACGGTAACCGACGTTGCTTTCTGGAATTAAAGAAAAAATATAAACGTGTAGTCTATAAAAGACGTATTTCAGCCGATTATCAAACAGGCTTTTTATATTTAACGGGTGAAAATCCACCCCTGCCAGACAGTCAGATTAAGCGTGAAATAGACTATTTTAGGGACTTTTACTCAAACCCGACACCGAAAGTAAACATATTTTACAAGCGCTCTGCCTTTTATGATAAAAAGGATAAAAACATACGGTTTACATTTGATACCGATTTGCGTTACAGAGACTATGACCTTGACTTAAAAAACGGAATTTACGGCAAGCTGATATTGCCAAATGACCGAATAATTATGGAAATAAAAACCTTAGGTGCTATGCCATTATGGGTAAGCGAAATACTTACCCGACTTAAAATTTACCCTACTTCATTTTCAAAATACGGCACAGCATATACCGATATGCTTGAAGGCCGAAAAATAATCATACCTTGTGGAGGAAAAATATATGCTAAATAATCTTTTTTCATCTGTTTCAGGAACCGAGATTACAGCTGTAAGCTTTCTTATTTGTACCGCTGTATCCCTTTTTTCGGGCTTAATTTTAGCCTTTTCTCACACCTACCGCAACCGCTCTACAAAAAGCTTTAGCGTAACGGTAGCGTTGTTACCGCTCATAGTGCAGGTTGTAATAATGCTTGTAAACGGAAATTTGGGCACGGGAATTGCCGTAGCAGGCGCTTTTTCGCTTGTAAGATTCCGCTCCGTACCGGGAAGTGCCAAAGAAATACTCAGCATTTTTATGGCTATGGCGGCAGGCTTGGCTACGGGTGTAGGTCATATAGGCATAGCGGTTATATTCTCGGTAATTGCCGTTTGCTTTAACCTTATTTATACCTATTTTGGTTTAGGTGACAACAGCAAAACCGCAAGAGAGCTTAAAATAACCGTACCCGAAAGTCTTAATTTTACCAATGCTTTTGATGATTTATTCAAAGAATACACTTCCACTTCACAGCTTAAAAAGGTTAAAACCACAAATATGGGCTCTCTATATCAGTTAACCTATGCGATAAAACTCAAAAATGCCGATACCGAAATGGAATTTATTGATAAATTACGTTGCAGAAACGGTAATCTCGAAATCCAGTCTGCATATCACCCCACAGTTACAGAGGAG
>JAZQHX010000004.1:0-3381 GCA_045540835.1 Acutalibacteraceae bacterium
ACTGTAAAAAGCGGAGTTAGGACAATAGCCATTTCCGCATTTGCTGATTGTGGTATGTTAAAATCAGTAACAATTCCTGAAAGTGTAACTAAAATTTGTAGCAGTGCATTCAATGGCTGTTATTCACTTAATAAAATAACACTGCCTGACAATTCAATAACTATAGATTCCGGAGCATTAAACGATACAGGATTTTATAACACTCAAAGTAATTGGCAAAACGGATTTTTATATTGCGGAAATCATTTGATAAAGGCAAAAAATCTTGTTGGTGAAGTTATATTAAAAGAGGGGACATTAAGTATTGCCGATAGTGCTTTTTATAATTGTACCGACATTACTTCTGTAACCATTCCTGATAATATAAAAAATATAGGCGCACGTACTTTTGACAATTGCACAAGTCTTAAAACTATAACATTACCTAACGGTATTAAAAGTATAGGTAGTAAGGCTTTCTATAATTGTTCAAGTCTTACTGATATTACATTGCCTGACAGTGTAACAGATATTGGTGAATCTGCCTTTGAAAACTGCGATGAGCTAAAAAGTATAAAGATGCCTAAAAATGCAGTTAAAACAGGTAGGTATGCATTTGATTGTGATTCACTAAAAATAGTTTATATAGAAGATATTGCTGCTTGGTGTAACAGCTCGTTTGATTATCCGTATTCTAATCCATTACAACCTGCTAATAAGTTATATCTAAATGGTGAATTGGTTAAAGATGTTGTTTTACCTGATACAGTAACTAAAATTCCATCTTACGCATTTAGTTGTAACTCTATTGAAAATATAACACTGCCATCAAGTGTTGTTACTATAGATAATAGCGCTTTTTCTGGCAGTAGCTTGAAAAGCATAATAATACCTGATAGTGTGAAAAATATTGGAATTTGTGCATTTGAGTATTGTATGAATTTGCAAAAAGTGATTTTAGGAAAAAATCTTTATAAGATTGAAGATACTACTTTTTATTGTTGCAACTCATTAAGAATTATTTATATTCCTAAAAATATCGAAATTATAGAATTTAGTGCATTTGAGTTCTATGGTGATGGAATAGCTAATATATATTATGAAGGCACCGAACAAGAGTGGAAAGACATAGCCATAGATGAAGATAACAATGGTATAAACAAAGCTAAGGTACATTACAATTCTTCACTTTCCGATTTAGAAGCAATTTGTGAAGTTCACGAATATGATAATGATTGTGACGATACCTGTAATATTTGTAGTTTTGGTCGTAAGCCTTTAGACCATCAGTATGATAATTCTTGTGATACTACTTGTAATATTTGTAACGGCGTTCGAGTAATAAAGCATACTTATAAAAATGCTTGTGATACAGATTGCAATATATGCGGTAAAACACGCAAAACAACTCATACCTACAAAAACATAATTACTAAAGCAACAGTTAGTAAAAATGGCAGTATTGTTAAAAAGTGTTCTGTTTGCGGTAAAGTTGCAAATACTACACCAATTAAATATGTAAAAACCGTTAAACTTTCAGCTTCTTCCTACACCTATAATGGCAAGGTTAAAGCTCCAACTGTTACGGTTAAGGATTCGTCAGGAAAAACCTTAAAGAAGAACACCCATTATACCATTAAATATGCTACGGGCAGAAAGAATGTAGGTAAGTACAAGGTTACGATTACATTTAAGGGTAATTATTCAGGCACTAAAAATTTGTATTTTACAATAAATCCCGTAAAGACTACCATAAAGTCACTCACTGCCGGCAAAAAAAGCCTAAAGGTTGCAATTACAAAGAAGTCTACTCAGGTTACAGGCTATCAGATTCAGTATGCAACAAATAAGTCCTTTAAATCAGCAAAAAATAAGTATGCTACAAGCTATAAAACTACATCGGTTACACTTAAAAGCTTGTCGGCTAAAAGAATCTATTATGTGCGTGTACGTACATATAAAAAGATTGGTAAGATTACCTACTATTCAGGTTGGTCGGCTTACAAATATAAGAAAACAAAATAAAGCATATTAAATTCAAAAAAATATGCAGGGAATAATCGCCCTCAACCGATTACATACTATCACAGTATTAAATGAGTCTTAGTATTTTGCTAAGGCTCATTCTTTATTAACTGTATATAATTATATAATTTGTTAAAAAATTAACTATCTTTCTGTTTAAAATATAAATTATTTAATAAATTTAAAATTACGTATTTACAAGTGAAATAAAAAGTGGTATTATATTATACGTATGAGACTGTTCTGCGGTTAAGACCAAGCCGCACCTAAAACTTTCTCACAAATTATATTTAGGAGGAATTTTCAATGGCCAGAAAATTCAAAACGATGGACGGTAATAACGCTGCCGCTTATGTGTCTTATGCGTTTACTGAAGTAGCCGGTATTTATCCGATTACCCCGTCCAGCCCGATGGCTGACTATGTTGATCAGTGGTCTGCTCAGGGTGTAAAAAATATCTTCGGAACAACCGTAAAGGTTTCCGAAATGCAGTCCGAAGCAGGTGCTGCAGGTACAGTTCACGGCTCACTTAATGCCGGTGCTCTTACCACCACATACACCGCTTCTCAGGGTCTTTTACTTATGATCCCGAACATGTACAAAATCGCCGGTGAATTACTCCCCAGCGTATTCCATGTATCTGCTCGCTGCGTAGCTTCACACGCTCTTAACATTTTCGGTGACCATTCCGACGTTTACGCTTGCCGTCAGACAGGTTTCGCAATGCTCGCTGAAACAAACACTCAGGAAGTTATGGACCTCGGTGCAGTTGCTCACTTGGCAACTATTAAGTCCCGTGTTCCTTTCATCAACTTCTTTGACGGTTTCCGTACCTCTCACGAAATCCAGAAGATTCAGGTTTGGGATTACGAAGACCTCAAAGAAATGTGCGATATGGATGCTGTTGACAGCTTCCGTAAGCGTGCACTTAACCCCGAGCATCCTGTAATGCGTGGTTCTCACGAGAATGGCGATATTTTCTTCCAGCACCGTGAGGCTTGTAATAAATACTATGATGCTGTTCCCGCTATTGTTGAGGAGTATATGGACAAGGTTAATGCTAAGCTTGGTACTGACTATAAGCTCTTTAACTACTACGGTGCAGCTGATGCTGAAAAGATTATTATCGCTATGGGCCCTATCTGCGACGTTGCAGAAGAGGTTATCGATTATATGACAGCAGCAGGCGAGAAGGTAGGTCTTGTAAAGGTACGTCTCTATCGTCCTTTCTCTGCTGAAAAGCTCGTTGAGGCTATCCCTGAGACCGTTAAGAAGATTGCTGTTCTTGACAGAACAAAGGAACCAGGTTCTTTGGGCGAACCTCTTTATATGGACGTTGTCGGTGCTCTCGCTCAGACAGGCCGCAAAATTGACACC
>JAZQHX010000005.1:0-14979 GCA_045540835.1 Acutalibacteraceae bacterium
GGTAAGCACCTTATGAATATGGGTGTTAAGCACCTTACCTTCTGTGACCGCTTCGGAATTATCTGCGAGGGTGACGAGAATAACAATGTAGCCCAGGAAGAAATTTCAAAGGTTACAAACCTTGAACATAAAAAAGGTTCTTTGGCTGATGCACTTTGCGGTGCTGACGTATTTATCGGCGTTTCTGCTCCTAACCTCGTAAACGAGGATATGGTTAAGTCTATGGCTGACGATGCTATTATGTTCCCCATGGCTAACCCCACACCTGAAATTATGCCTGATGTTGCTAAAAAGGCTGGTGCCAAAGTTGTAGGAACAGGTCGTTCAGACTTCCCGAACCAGATTAACAACGTGCTTGCATTCCCCGGTATTTTCCGTGGTGCGCTTGACAGCCGTGCTACCTGCATCAACGAGGAAATGAAGGTTGCTACATCTTATGCGTTAGCCTCTTTAATTCCCGACGATGAAATCACAGAGGAGAATATCATTGCATCCGCTCTCGATAAGCGAGTAGCCGAGGTTGTAGCCGAGGCTGTAGCTAAGGTTGCAAAGGAAACCGGAGTAGCACGTATCTGATTATGAAAGAATTACTTAGAAATGTAAAACTCTTCCTTTTCGATATGGACGGTACGCTTTATCTCGGTGACAGACTGTATGATTTTACAAACGAGCTTTTGAGCGAAATCAAAAAAAGCGGCGGAAGATATATGTTTATGACAAATAATTCCTCCAAAAGTGTTTCAGCTTATATTGAAAAGCTCGATAAATTGGGTATTAAGGCCGTAAAAGATGATTTTATCACATCATCTCAGGCGACAGCCTATTACCTTAAAAAGAATCACCCGAACGCTACCCTTTATGTCTGCGGAACGCAGTCACTTAAAGACGAGCTTATAGGCGAGGGCTTTAAGATTACCGAGAATGTGGACGAAACCGAGTGCATAGTTATGGGCTTTGATACCGAGCTTACCTTTAAAAAGCTTCACGATGTATCTTTTATGCTTTGCACAAGGGAGCTACCCTATATTGCCACCAACCCCGATTACGTCTGCCCTACCGAGTTCGGCTCTGTACCCGATTGCGGCAGTGTTTGCGATATGATTTATAACGCCACAGGCAAACGTCCGATAGTTATAGGCAAACCCGAGGCACTTATGCCACAGCTTGCCATGGAACATACGGGCTATTCCAAAGAGGAAACCGCCGTTATTGGTGACAGAATTTATACCGACGTTAAAAGCGGACTTAATGCAGGAACGGTAGCCGTACTTGTAATGAGCGGCGAAACCACAAAAGAAATTTTAAATGCTTCACCCGATAAGCCTGATATAGTGCTTGGTGATGCAGGAGAAATAATCGAATATCTCAATTAAGTTTAAAACCCGAAAACGGAAATCCGTTTTCGGGTTTTTGCTATTTGAAAGTATTTCCCTGTTTATCAAGAATGGCAGTTCTAAGCACAGTATAATAAATCTTTTCTATTCCCGTACATTCAAAAAAGGTATCCATTATAAGTGTAGGATTCAGATTATCCTCACTGCCTGCGACCAGAACAAATGTGATATTATTTTGGTCAATTTTGTATTCCTTTATTTTGGGAATCAAATCAATTTCCTTTATTTTTCCCTTTTTGCCTACCTTTTGACAGATAATTGACTCGCTTTTCAAAAAGTTCTTTAGAGCATTTTTATCGCTGTCTGTGAATTCGTCAAGACAGAGTACATATTCGGAGTATCCGATTTCCTTTGTAGGTTTAAGCGGCTCTTTAACAGCGAAAAATTCAATATCGTCAGGGCATACACTCTGCAAAGCCTTTAATGTATCAGAATTTAAATATTCCTCATCATTAAGGCGAATATCCATAATTTCGCAATTACTCTCAAACCCTAATGACAAAGGGAGTGCGAAATTCATATAAATATGACGGTTAAACCCTTCGGTATACCATACGGGTATACCCGATTTTTTTATAAGCCTTGACATAACCCTCGTCATATCAAGGTGGGAAACAAACTTCATTCTTCCCATCTTTTTAAAGTAAATTCTAACGTTTTTCATGGCATACTCCCATACTTGCTCCGCAATTAGAACATTTCTGACGGCAATTCGGGGTGGTTTTTTCTGCGTGTGCCGCCTTATTCTCTCTTACAAGGAATTCCTTTGTGACACAGTAATCCAGATGATCCCAAGGATTTATTTCATCAAAGCTACGCTGACGGTTTGCATAAAAAGCGGGATCTATACCGCAACTCTCAAATGCTTCGGTCCATTTTTGAAGGTCAAAGCACTCGGTCCAGCTGTCAAACACACAGCCGTTTTTATAAGCCTTTTCAATAACATCACCGAGTCGGCGGTCGCCTCGTGCCAAAACACCCTCCAAAAAGCTTGTGGAGCTATCGTGATAGCTAAGCGAAATCTTTTTAGTGGTAATCTGACTTTTAAGGTATTCCTGACGGCGACGAATTTCAGCCTCGTCTATCTGCGGCTCAAATTGAAAAGGTGTAAAAGGCTTTGGAACAAAGGTAGAAACACTTATTGATACCGACACCGATTTACCCTTTGGTTTATTCGGCATAGAATAATAAATATTAACTATTTTCTGTCCCAAATCGGCTATACCCTTTAAGTCCTCGTCAGTCTCGGTAGGCAGACCTAACATAAAGTAAAGCTTTACAGCCGTATATCCGCCTGCAAATGCAGTTTTGCAGGTTTCAATAATTTCTTCCTCTGTTACATTTTTATTTATTACATCTCTTAGTCTCTGTGTACCCGCTTCCGGTGCAAAGGTAAGACCGCTTTTTCTCACGTGCTTGATTTTCTCGAGCAGCTCATCCGAAAAATTGTCAATTCTGAGCGACGGCAAAGCAAGGGATACAAACTGCGGCTGTGTCCAGTCAAGCATTTTGTTAAGCAAAGGCTCTATTTCGGTATAATCGCTCGTACTAAGGGACGAAAGCGAAATTTCGTCATAACCCGTACTTTCGCAAAGACACTTTGCCTGACGGTTTACCGTCTCCATACTTTTTTCCCTTACAGGACGGTAGATAAAGCCTGCCTGACAGAAACGGCAACCTCGTATACAGCCACGGAAAATTTCCTGCACTACCCTATCGTGAACTATTTCTATAAAGGGCACTACAAATTTTTCGGGATAATATGCCTTGTCCATATCCTTAATGATACGTTTTTTAACGGTAGGTTTAACTCCATCTTTTGGTTTAACCGCCGCAATTTCACCCGTAGCCGAATACTCAATTTCATAAAGTGACGGTACGTAAACACCTTCTATTTCGGCAGCCGCCCTTAAAAATTCCGCCTTATTAAAACCTTTTTTCTTATGCTCCTTGTAAAGGTCAATAAGCTCTAAATCGACCTCTTCACCCTCGCCTAAGAAGAAAATATCAACAAAATCTGCAACCGGCTCAGGGTTACATACGCAAGGTCCGCCTGCTACAACTAACGGGTAGCTTTCGTCTCTATCAGCACTTCTAAGCGGCACCTGCGCCAAATCCAGCATATTAAGCAGGTTTGTATATGACATTTCATACTGAAGCGTAAAGCCGATAAAATCGAAATCCTTTATAGGGTCACGGCTTTCAAGTGCAAACAGCGGCATATTATTTTCACGCATAACCTCAGCGAAATCAAGCCACGGTGTAAACACCCTTTCGCACCATATATCCTCACGCTCGTTAAAAAGGGAATAAAGAATTTTCATACCCAGATGTGACATACCTATTTCATAAGTATCGGGAAAGCAGAAGGCAAAACGCACGTCTACCTTTTCCTTGTCCTTAATTACGCTGTTAATCTCGCCGCCCGAATATCTTCCCGGCTTTTGTACTTTGAGCAGTAATTTTTCAAAATTTTTATTATCCATTATCTTCAACCTTCAAAAGTTTATTCTCTTTATTTTACACCAATTTTGAAAATCTTTCAACTACATTTTAACAATACACATAACAATTAAATAAATAGATATTATGTAAACCGATAAATTCATCTTTCCTTTTACTGTTAGAACCACCGCAAGCGCCAAAGCCGATAAAGCCAGAATAAGAGTAATGATTCTAAGCCAAATACAGGCTTTATTATAGTCCATTTTTTTAACAAGCAAGGAAAATAAAACCGTGCCACCGTCAAGTCCCTTAACGGGTAGCATATTAAAGCCACCTATTATGAGATTTAAAAGCGCATAATAAAGGGTTGCTTTATTGCCGAATGCCAGATAATTAAAATAAAGGCTCAAAAAAAGCACAAAATTGACTATCGGGCCGCAAAGCGCTACCGCCATATCCTTTTTGTAGCTGCTACCAATACTTCTGGTTATCTGCACCGATGCGGGGATAAGTCTTACCGATTTAGGCGAAGTATCAATCGCCCACATACAAAAAAGATGTCCCATTTCGTGCATAAAAACAGCAAATAGGGACGGTAAAGCCAAACCTGTTCTGTCGGTTGCGAGCATTATTGCAATTACCGCCCCGAAAAGAAAAGATATATATATTTCTGTTCCAAAAACTCTAAATTTCATCTTTTTCTCCCGTAATTACCTCGTTTATATCGGTATCAATACATATATTTTTTTCGTACCATACTTTTGCCTTTTTGTATGTATCCTTAAAAAACAGACGTGTAGCAAAAACCGTAAGCAAAACCAGCACTACACATACACATTGAGTTATTATAAAAGGAAAAAGCATATCTCTTTTTTTTACATTTAATACTTCGTTGTCTTCCATTTGTTAAATCTCCTTGTTAAACTACGATAAATATGATATAATTATTTGTATTATATTATATTTAATTGCAGGTTGATATTATGCCATTTTTACCTATAACAAAAAAAGAAATGCTATCGCTCGGCTGGGAAACACCCGATTTTATAATTGTTTCGGGTGACGCTTATGTAGACCACCCCTCCTTTGGCACAGCAATAATTTCACGTGTGCTCGAAAGTGAGGGCTTTAAAGTCTGTATTATTCCTCAGCCTAAAAGTGACAATGACTATATGCGGTTTGGAAAGCCAAGGCTTGCATTTTTAGTCAACAGCGGAAATATTGACTCAATGGTAGCCCACTACACAGCTGCAAAAAAGCGCCGTAGTGACGATGCGTACACCCCGGGAGGCAAAAGTGGAGCCAGACCCGACAGAGCCCTTACCGTTTACTGCAAAAAGCTACGTGAAATTTATGGCGACGTGGATATAGCAATAGGCGGAATAGAAGCCTCGCTCCGCCGCTTTGCTCATTACGACTACTGGGCTGACGAGGTCAAACCCTCGGTTCTTATCGATACTGATGCCAATCTTTTAATGTACGGAATGGGTGAAAAGCACATTGTAGAAATTGCCCACCGATTAAACTCGGGTGAAAGACTCGAAAGCATTACAGATATTAAAGGCACCTGCTATAAAATAAAAACCACCGACTATGCCCCAATAAAGGGTGCTAAGGAATGTCCCTCATTTGAAGCGGTAAAGGTGGTTAGTGAAGGTGGTAAAAAGCAGTATGCCGTTTCCTGCAGAATTCAGCAGTCCGAGCAGGACGCTACTGTTGGCAAAACGGTGATACAAAAGCACGGTGAATATATAGTAGTGCAAAATCCGCCAATGCCACCGCTTAGTACAGAGGAAATGGACAAGGTGTATTCCCTTCCCTATGAGAGGAATTGGCACCCCTCTTACAATGCGTTAGGTGGTGTGCCGGGAATTGAGGAGGTTAAGTTCTCAATCATTCACAACCGTGGCTGTTTTGGTGCTTGCAACTTCTGTTCCCTTGCTTATCACCAAGGCAGACAGATTACTGTAAGAAGTCATAAATCTGTAATAGAAGAAGCCGAAAAGATTACTAAAATGTCGGATTTTAAGGGCTATATTCACGATGTTGGAGGCCCTACCGCTAATTTCAGAATGACCTCCTGCGATAAACAGCTTAAAAACGGACTATGCCCTGACAGAAAATGCTTAGCGCCAAAAATCTGCCCTGCTGTCAAGGTAGACCACAGCGATTATTTAAAACTTTTGCGTGAATTAAGGGCTATTCCCAAAATCAAAAAGGTGTTTATACGTTCGGGAATCAGGTTCGATTATCTGTTAGCTGACAGCAACGAGGATTTTTTCAAGGAGCTTGTAACCCACCATGTAAGCGGTCAGCTTAAAGTAGCACCCGAGCATTGCTCCAATAATGTACTTAAATATATGGGCAAGCCTCCAATTGAAACCTATAACCGCTTTGAAAAACGCTTTTACGAGCTCACAAAAAGTGTAGGTAAAAAGCAGTATTTAGTGCCGTATCTTATGTCCTCCCACCCGGGAAGCACCCTTAAGGATGCTGTTGAATTAGCCTTGTTTTTAAAGAAAAACAATATGCACCCCGAGCAGGTGCAGGACTTCTACCCGACACCGGGTACTGTTTCAACCTGTATGTTCTATACGGGACTCGACCCTTATACAATGGAAAAGGTTTATGTGCCTAAAACCGCAGAAGAAAAGGCACAGCAAAGGGCACTTTTGCAGTACTTCAAGCCCGAAAACCGTAGTATAGTGCTTTCTACACTCAAAAAAATAGGAAGATATGACCTTATAGGCAACGGCAAAAACTGTCTTATATCCGACGGCAAGACTGACAGTTCACACCTCAAAAGCCGTAGCGGTCAAAAACCAAAAAAGACAATACGCAATATCCATAAAAAGAAAAAATAAAAGTAGGGATAAAATGCTCCAATTTATTTTAGGTCGCCCGGCCTCGGGCAAAACGTATACCGTAATAAACAAAATAAAAGAGCTGACGGATAGTAACAAAACGGCTGTTTTGATTGTACCCGAGCAGTTTACATTTGAAAGCGAGCGTGCCGTTTTAAAGGCGTTAGGTGATAAAGCGGCGCTTGAATGTTCGGTGCTGAGCTTCAGCCGACTTTGTGACGAAATCGGAGATTTAACGGGTGGAATATCAGCCAAGCTTTTAGGCGATGCCGACAAGGTTATATTTATGCACCGAGCGTTGAAATCAGTAGAAAATGAGTTACAGCTTTGGGGCAAATATTCGTCTAATGTAGCATTTTCGACCACTATGCTTGATACTGTTGGTGAATTTAAAATCAATGCAATTCTCCCTGAAGATTTACGAAATACCGCAAATGCGGTAGCTTCCCCCACACTTAAAGCAAAGCTTATGGATATAGCTCTTATTTACGAGACTTACGATATGCTCACAGGCGAACGCTTTATTGACCCTGCTGACAGATTAACCAAGCTTTACCGTGATTTAAAGGACAGCGATTATTTTTGCGGTAAAACGGTATTTTTAGATTCATTTAAGGGCTTTACGGGTCAGCAATTCCGCATAGTGGAGCGTATTTTAGGGAAAGCCGAGAATGTTTATGTAAGCCTTACCGATAACCCCGAGCTTGAAACCGAATACAGTATTTATTCAAATATAAGAACAGCGGCTGAAAGGATTAAAAAAATTGCCCGTAATCACTCGGTAGATATAGAAAAACCGATTATTCTCAGCAAAAGCCGATATGATAACGAAAGCCTTTGCAGGCTCGAACAGCTCTTAGCATTCGGTGAAACCGAGAAATGCGAGAATGACGGTGCTTTGAATATTTGCTATGCCGCTACTACTTTTGACGAGGCAGACTTTGCCGCACGAACTATAAGACGTCTTGTAAGAACCGATAACTACCGTTTCCGTGATTTTGTAATAATAGCAAGAGATGCCGACCTTTATGAGGAAGCGGTCAGCTCCGCCTGCAACAAAAACGGTATAAGCTGTTTTTATGACAAACGAATGCCGCTATCCGAACTTCCGTTTGCAGTAGCGACAATGTCGGCAATCGGTGCATTGAGGCTTTCAACCGAAAATATACTTCGTTTCCACAAATCCACAATGGGTACTTTAAGTCTTGACGAAATATCCGAGCTTGAAAATTATACCTACCTTTGGAATATTGACGGTAAAGTATGGCTAAATAAATGGGAAATGGACACAAGGGGCTTTGTAACAGACGAGAACGAAAAAGAAGAAGACCTTAAAAAGTTAGAAAGAATCAACGTATTACGTGAAAAAGCGATAGCTCCACTTATTAAATTCCGTGAGAGCTTTTACGGTAATGCCCAAAATATGGCGACCGCAATAGTGAATCTTTTTGAGGATTGCTCTGTGCCAGATAAGCTTTCTGATATGTGCAAAAGAATAACAAACGAAGCCCTACCCTTTACGGAGGATATTTTAAGGCAGGGCTACGATATGTATATGTCAATACTCGACAGCCTTGTAACCTCGTTTAAAGACGCAAGTATTGATACCGAAAGCTTTGCTTCTGCTTTGGAAATTGCGGTCAGTAGTGCGAATATCGGTGTAATTCCGCAATGCCTTGACCAGGTAACCTTTGGCTCGGCTGACAGAATACGTCCCTCACGTCCTAAAATCGCCTTTATTTTAGGGGCTAATCAGGGCGTTTTCCCGAAAGTTGCAGGTAATTCCGGCGTTTTCAATATATCCGAACGCAAAAGCCTTATTGAAAACGGTCTTAATGTTGCTGACAATTCGGTATATTCCTCTATTGACGAGGAATATCTCGTTTACTGTAATTTATGCTGTCCGTCCGAAAGACTTTATGTTTCTACCTTTGCAGGCGGATTATCGGGCGAAAAAAGCGAAGCCGCCGCTTTTGTGGATGCAATAAAAGAAAATCTTGAATGTAATATATTTTACGAGCCACAGCCTGACTTTACGGAAAATAATATTCCCGAAACTGCCGATACCGCTTTTACGGAATTCTGCCGAAGACTTCAAAACGATACCAATACCGCTAAAGCTATATCCGATGCAATAAAGGATACCGAAAAAGCTGACAAAACCCGACTTGTAAAAAGTCTTATATCGGGCGAAGAAAAAAGAATCTCAGCCGATGCCGCCAAAAGGCTATACGGCAAGAATTTATATATGTCGGCTACTAAGTTTGATACCTACAGCCGTTGCAAATTTTCCTATTTCTGCCGTTACGGGCTTAAAGCCGAGAAACTCCAGCCTGCCGATTTTGATGTACTGCAAAGAGGTACAATCGTCCATTATGTTCTCGAAAAAATCGTAAGTGAATACGGCAAGAGTATTTGCGATTTGGATACAGACAAGCTCGACAGCCTTACAGATAAATATATAGACGAATACTTAGACCGAGTAAAGGGCTACAGAAGTGTTGAAACCGCACGCACACGCTTTTTGGTTTCCCGTGTTTCACGCTCACTTAAAGAGGTTGTCCGTCATTTAGCAGAGGATTTCCGTCAGACCGATTTTAACCCCACAGCCTGCGAATTAAAAATAGGCTTTAACGGTATACCGCTTGAATTTCCCTTTGATGACGGAACGGTAAAAATTTCGGGAAGTATTGACCGAATGGACGAGTATTCGGGCTATATAAGAATAGTTGACTACAAAACAGGCAGTAAAAACTTTAAATTACCCGATATTTTGTTCGGTCTTAATCTGCAGATGCTTCTCTATCTTTACGCAGTAATAAGAGGCAGAAATCTGCCCGACGAAAAGGCTGCCGCAATACTTTATATGCCCTCACGCCGTGATACCAATGATAACGGTATGGCAATGAACGGTCTTTTAATTTCGGACAGCGAAATAGTCCGTGCTATGGACAAGCAAATGGAGGGCGAATTTGTACCCAAACTTAAACTCAACAAGGACGGAAGTCTTTCAAAAAACAATAATTCTTTTATAGAAAGCAGTCAGTTTAGTGAAATTTTTGACTATATTGAAAGACTTATGCGAAAGACGGGAAATTCGGTTTTAAGCGGTGATATAGCCGTATCCCCTACCGACGGCAGGGACAGCGAAGCCTGCAAATACTGCGATTTTGCGGCAGTTTGCGGGTTTGAGGACGGTGAGCCCTTTAAGGTACCTAATATGAATAATCAAGCAGTTTTTGAGGCATTGAAAGGAGAGTTAGACTAATGGCTATAAAGCTAACACACGACCAGGAAAATGCGGTTATAACCGAGGGTAATGTTCTGGTAGCCGCCGCCGCAGGTAGCGGAAAAACCGCCGTTTTGGTTGAAAGAGTAATAAATAAGCTTTGCAGAAAAACAAACCCCGTCAGTGCTGACAGACTGCTTATAGTTACCTTTACTAATGCCGCCGCCGCAGAAATGCGTTCAAGAATTGAAAAACGTCTTAACGAGGAATGCCGCATTCACCCGAATGATGCAGGTCTTATCCGCCAAAAGCATTTACTAAGCAGTGCTAAAATCTGTACAATCGACTCCTTTTGTATAGACCTTGTAAGAGAAAATTTCCAAAAAGCAGGCGTATCCCCCGACTTTAAAATAACCGACGGTAATAGTTTAAGACCCTATGACGAAAAGGTTATGTCGGATATAATCAACCGCTATTTAAGCGAGAATAACGAGACTTTTTCGGCACTTCTTGATATTATCGGCGCAGAGTATGACGATTTTAATTTTTTGGAATTTGCCTTAGACCTTTATTATGACAGCAGAATTATTCCTTTCCCTACAAATTGGATTAACTCTCTGCCCGATTTTTATAAAAACAAACGCTTTGAAAAAAACAATCCTTGGTGGAATTATGCTTTTGATACCGCTAAAGAAATTATATCCGATGCAAGAGACAGCCTTGCTAAAGCAATAGACTTAATTAGTGTTAATGAAAAAGCACTCGATAAATATATGCCGGTGCTTTCCCTTTCGGCCGAAATGCTGACTACACTTTATAATGCTGCCGAAAGCACAGAATGGGACACCTTTTTTAAGGCTTTAAGCGGATTTTCCTTACCCTCACTTCCCAGAGTAAACGGTATAGGTGACATTCCCGAAATTGCCGCCGCCAAAAGCATTTACAAAGCTATAAGTGATAAAAGTTTAGAAAAGCTACATAGAATTTTTTATGCCGACAATGCATTTATTGACAGTCAGTTTGAAAAGATATATGAGCCGCTAAAGCTTTTATCGGTTATACTTAATGAATTCCAAGAAAATATTTTAGAGGAATATTTAAAGCAGAATACCCTTACCTTCCACACAACAGAGCAATTAGCCCTTAATTTGCTTTGCGAAGAAAAAGACGGCGAAATAGTAATAAAGGAAGATGCGAGCGAATTTTTAGACCGTTATGAAGAAGTAATGGTCGACGAATATCAGGATACACACGCTTTGCAGGATATGCTTTTTTATGTATTGTCAAACCGAGAAAAAAAGCTTTTTGTAGTGGGTGACGTAAAGCAGAGTATATACAGCTTCAGAGGAGCTAATCCGAAAAACTTCTTAAAAAAGAAAAACCGCTATATTCCGCTTTGCAATGCAAAGGAAAACGAGCCGCAAAAAATAATTCTGAGTAAAAATTTCCGCTGTAAACCGCAGGTTTGTGATTTTGTAAACTTCTTTTTTGAAAATCTTATGACCGACAAAACGGGTGAGATTATTTATGACAGCGAGGAGGCTCTTGACCCTGCGGCAAAATACCCGCCGCTCGATAACATACCGGTGGAATTTGCGCTTATTGACTGCAAAGGTGCAGAGCTGAAAGATACCATTACAGAAGCGAGATACATTGCAAAATATATAAAATCCGTTATGAATGCGGGTGCGGTAATCCGCTCCGGAGATGACACCCTGCGACCCGCAAGATATTCCGATTTTACCATATTGTTGCGCTCGGTAAAAACCAAAGCTCCCATTATGGCGGCTGAGCTTAAAAGATTGGGTATCCCCGTTTCCTACTCGGGAGAAAGCTTTGCCGATTCCATAGAGATTTCAACCCTGCTTTCTATTCTCAAAATCATAGACAATCCACAATCGGACATTGAATTGCTTTCGGCTATGATGTCACCCGTTTTCGGCTTCACACCAGAAGATTTGGCTGATATTCGAACCCAGAAAAATGATTCAAATGTATATTCCGCCGTAATTTTCTCATCGGAAAAAGGCAATGTTAAATCCATTAAATTCCTTAAAGCTATGGAAAAATACCGTCTTTTTGCGGCTGTAAACCCGATACAAAAGGTAATTTCCTTTATTCTTCACGATACGGGATATTTTGATGCCGTTGCCGCTATGCCTGACGGAAACCGCAGACGTGCAAACCTTTTATTGCTCTGCGATTATGCAGCGCAGTATAACTCCAACAATCAAGGTACGCTTACAAGCTTTGTAAACTATATAATCAAACAGTCCGAAAACGGGCTCAAATCGGCAGAGGGTGTAAGTAACAACGAGACTGTCAATATTATGAGCATACATGCTTCAAAGGGATTACAGTTTCCGGTCTGCATTATAGCAGGCACCGCTTCTAAGTTTAACACAAACGAAGCAATGGAAAATACCCTTTATTCCACCGATTTTTCAATTGGCTTTAAATATTTTGACGAGGAACTTAAAACCAAATGCACAACGGTTGGACGTGAAGTGATTTTAGACCGAATAAAAGCCGAAAAGCTTGAAGAAGAATTGCGTCTTTTGTATGTTGCTATGACACGTACTCAGGACAGAATGCTTTTCACCGCCGCCCACAGCAATGCCGAGGAAAAAATCAGCGGTATAAAAACCCTGCTTATATCCTCGGACAGCGAAATTACCGCTTCGGTTTTCAAACGGACAGGCTCATATCTTGATTGGCTGATGCTGAGCCTTCTGCTACACCCCGACGGTAAGGAATTAAGAGGCAATGGTACTTCCCTATTAGTTAAACCTACCGACAGTCATATAAAGGTACACTATCATAATTGGAATGATTTTGAAAGCTTTGAAACAGAAGAAACCGAAAACACTTCTGATTTTAATCCTGAAATAACCGATGCTATTAAAGAAAACATAAGCTATGTATACCCATTCAGCGAAATTTTAGGTCTTGAATCAAAAGCATCGGTATCGGCATTAGCGAACAAGGCCGAAAGTGCAAAATATGCCTTCAGCGCAAAGCCTGCTTTTATGTCTAAGGACGGGATTTCGGGCGCAGGCAGAGGAACTGCTATGCATAAAGTGATGCAGTATTTTGACTTTTCGCAGTCAGACAATGCTGAAAGCGAAATTGAAAGACTGCGTGAATGGCAGTATATCACCGATATGCAAGCTGATTCGATAAATATTTCGGCACTTAAAGAATTTTTCGCAAGCGATATTTTCCGCCGTATAAAAGCTTCGTCCCTTGTAAAGCGTGAAATGCGTTTTTTGACCGAAATTCCGGCACAAAAGATAGCACCCGACCTGCCCGACAATTTTGATAATGAAAAAATAATCGTTCAGGGTGCGGTTGATGTATGCTTTGCAGAACCCGACGGATTGGTGATTTTAGACTTTAAAACCGACCGTGTTGACAACGAAGAAGCTTTAAAAGAGGCATACTCCGAACAGCTTAATATCTATTCGCAGGCTTGTGAAAAAATATTCCAAATGCCAGTTAAGGAAAAAATAATTTATTCCTTCTCACTTTCAAAGGAAATACTGCTTTAAAAATCACATTATACAGCAAAGCATTAACATTTCTTCAATTTTTTTATAAATGCCTTCTGCATCTTCTATTGGTAGCGGATTTTTACCGATTCCCATTTCAACAGTAAACCCGGGGCGTGAAAATTCGCTTATAAACCAATCCTTGAAGCCACCGCCCGATGCTATTCCTATAGGAACATCTAAAGCGTATCCTGACGAGGTTGCCATAATCTCTGCCATTTTGCGGCTTCTTGGAATTTGCTTACTACCGTAATTCCAATATATCACCTCCCCTTGGGAGTGTAGCGCTGTTACGTGGCGGATTTCGGTTTTACGGCAAAGCTGTGTTAATGCCACCGTCTCAGGCTCACTTTCGGGGCGGTATCCCCCAAAACGTGTAGGACCGGGACAATAAATTCCTGCCCTGCGCTCCTTTTCCTTTAATTCCTGCCAGTCGGCATCAAAGTTATGGTTAATATCCACCCCTCTGGCATTAGCATTCCAATGGGTAAAATCGTTGTTGCATAGCTTTGCCATATAAACCGCCTTGTTTCCCAGCACCTTTTCGCCTAAAAGTGAAATATCACAGCCGTCAGGGTTAACGCAGGGTACAAAAATAACACCTCTGCCTACCATTGCTCGTCGGGCTTTGAGTCCTGCTATGCAACCGTCGGTAAAAATCGCCTCACACAGACGTTCTATAAACATCAGGACTACGTTAGAGGTTATACGCTCACTACCGTGAAAAGCCGCCGCAATAAGGCAATACTGCGGTGCATTACCTATTTTTAGTGCCTTAATATCTCTGCCCCAACAGCTCTTACCAATAACACTTTTCCGCACAAATTTATATCTTTCACAAAGTCTTTCAATAATTTTGTTGCGTTCTATGTAATCATATTCTATAATATTAACTATACTGTCCATTACTTTCACTCCCATAATATTAACATATTCAAGCGAGGTACAAATAATGAATCTTGAAGAAAAACAACTTAAAGCCGAATACCTTTATAAAGGAAGAATAATAAATGTAAGACGTGACGAAGCTGAGCTTCCGAACGGAATGACAGCTTTAAGAGAGGTTATAGAGCACCCGGGCGGAGTATGCGTTGCCGCACTTACCGATGAAAATGAAGTGCTTATGGTAAGCCAGTACCGCTATCCGTATTCTGAAGTGATTATGGAAATACCTGCCGGCAAGCGTGACAGCAAGGACGAAAATCCGCTTGAATGCGGAATAAGGGAACTTAAAGAGGAAACCGGTGCTGTTGCCGAAAAATTCATCTTTTTAGGTGAATTATACCCTACTCCCGGTTACTGCGGAGAAATTATATGGCTTTATGCCGCAACTGGTCTTACCTTTGGCGAGCAAAACCCCGACGAGGATGAATTTTTAACCGTACAGAAAATCCCCCTCGAAAAAGCGGTAGATATGATAATGTCGGGCGAAATAAAGGACGCTAAAACCCAAACGGCAGTACTTAAACTCAAACTTTTAAAGGATAGCGGAAAAA
>JAZQHX010000006.1:0-2722 GCA_045540835.1 Acutalibacteraceae bacterium
CCCGTATCGCCAACCTGACCGCCGCTTTCAGCATAGCAAACGGTATTACTGAGCACTATAATTGCGTTTGTTCCCGCATTTACTGAAGAAACGTGCTCACCTTCACTTACAATATCGAGAACAGTAGCCGTACAAGTATCATCTGTATAGCCTAAGAATTCGGTTGCAGGGACATTTTCAAAGGAAATACCGTCACTCTTCCAGCTTTCTGAGTCAGATACTTTTCTCGAATTACGTGCTTTTTCACGCTGTTCGTTCATACACTCACGGAATTTTTCCTCGTCAACAGTCATTCCTTTTTCGGCTAAAATATCCTTGGTTAAGTCAAAGGGGAAGCCGTAGGTATCGTAAAGCTTGAATGCGTCCTCACCCGAAAGCATACCGCCGGCTTTAGTAAGGGTTTCAAGCATACTAAGTCCTTGGTCAATAGTTTTATTAAAGCTTGATTCCTCGTTGGTTATAACCTTTGTGATAAGGTCTTTCTTTTCAATAAGCTCAGGGTAACCCGACTTGTTTTCACTTATAACAGCATCGCAAAGCTCCATAAAGAAAGGACGGTTAATTCCAATAAGCTTTCCGTGACGAACAGCTCTGCGGATAATACGGCGAAGCACGTAGCCTCTGCCTTCGTTAGAGGGGATAATACCGTCACTAATCATAAATGTAGCGGCTCTTGCGTGGTCGGTAATAGCACGTATTGATACATCTGTCGAGTGGTCTTTACCGTACTCCTTGCCGGATATTGCGCATACTTTATCAAGGATATTACGGATAGTATCAACCTCAAACATATTGTCAACATCCTGCATAACGCAAGCCAAACGCTCAAGACCCATACCGGTATCAATGTTTTTGTGTTCAAGCTCGGTATAAGTACCGTCACCCATATTATTAAACTGTGAGAAAACATTGTTCCAGATTTCCATATATCTGTCACAGTCGCAACCCGGCTTACAGTCAGGGGAGCCACAACCGTATTTTTCGCCACGGTCAAAATATATCTCACTACAAGGACCGCAAGGACCTGTACCGTGCTCCCAGAAGTTGTCCTCTTTGCCCATTCTGACAATTCTTTCTTCAGGTACACCGATAACATCACGCCATAAAGCATAAGCTTCGTCATCTTCCTCGTAAACAGAGGGCCAGAGAAGTTCTGCGGGAATCTCAAGTGTTTTGGTTAAATATTCCCAAGCCCATTCGATTGCTTCGTTTTTAAAGTAGTCACCAAATGAGAAGTTACCCAGCATTTCAAAAAATGTACCGTGACGTGCAGTAATTCCAACACGCTCAAGGTCGGGTGTGCGAATACATTTCTGGCAGGTAGTAACACGGCTTTTAGGGGGAGTTACCTCACCCGTAAAGTATTTCTTCATAGGTGCCATACCTGAATTGATAAGCAATAATGACTTGTCATTATTAGGAACAAGCGAAAAACTGCCCAATCTTAAATGTCCTTTGGATTCAAAAAATGAGAGATAGCTCTCACGTAAATCGTTAAGTGAAGTCCATTTCATATTGATACATCCTTTTATGCATATTTTAACTTATATATTATACAACCTAAGGTTATTTTTGTCAATCAAAGAGATACGATTTATACATAAAATATCGTAAAAAAGTTTTGTAATAACTATTTACAATATTAAAATTTACTGTTATAATATTATCACTAATCTTTTGAGGTTGAAATAATGAATTTTTACGTTAATCCCGCCTGTCTTACATCGGCGTTCACTTTACCGACTGCTATTGCTGATTCGCATCTTACTTTAGTAAAACCCGAGCATTTAAAGGTGATAATTTACATATTCAGAAATTTTGCAGAAGGTATCAATATTGAAAAAATTTCAAATGAACTGAAAATCAGCGAATATGATGTTAAGGAAGGGCTTCTTTACTGGGCGGATGCCGGTATTCTTATTCAAGAAAATATGGTTGTTTCTAATTGTGATAAGAAAGAAAAAGCTGTAATAAAATCTGAAAAGCCCAACAGACTTGATGTTGCTAAAAGGGGAGCAGGCGACCTTAAAATCAGGTATCTGCTTAACGAGACGCAGATGAAGTTAGGACGCAATTTAAAAACAAACGAAACGAGTACCTTGGTTTGGCTTTATGAGGACGAGGGGCTTGACGTTTCGATTATTCTGCTGATTGTACAGTATGCAGTCACTCACAATAAGGCGAATATCCGCTTTATTGAGCAGACGGCGGTTGATTGGATAAATAAAGGGATAGATACTATGGCTGATGCTGAAGCCGAGCTTCAGGTGTTAGCAGAGCAGGAGCAGGCTTGGAAAACGGTTTCTGCCGTATTCGGTCTTGAACGCAGAAAGCCGAGTTTAAAGGAAAGCGAGCATTCACGCCGTTGGATTTTTGAGTGGAAAATTTCTACCGAGCTGTTAAGCCGTGCTTATGACGAATGTGTTAATGCAAAATCAAAATTTTCTTTCCCTTATGTGGCAAAAATTATCGAAAATTGGCATACCAAAGGTATCACTTCACCCGATGACCTCGAAAACAAGCCCACAGAAAAGGAAAAAGATGATTTTGGCGCATTCGATCTTGATTTGTATGAAAAAATGATAAATTCAAAGGACTAAAAAATGATAACTAAAGAAACAATTTACAGAAAAGCTTTTCTTGAGCAGAAAAATACTCTCAAAGTGCGACAACTGAATTATGATATGATGCTATCGTCTGTCTATACGAGTGAGCCAAGGCT
>JAZQHX010000007.1:0-7454 GCA_045540835.1 Acutalibacteraceae bacterium
AATACTGGCTTGCCTATAATTCACAGAAGAAAAATTATGCTGAAAATGTTACTTATTCTGATAATATAATGCGTAACGCCGGTTACTGCTGGGGAGGAGTTCAGCGTCCTGACAAGGTTTCTTCCCATATTTTAAGTAACGGTAAAAACCAGAATCATTTTATCAATTATCAGTTTAAGGGAAATATTTTTGATAGAAGCTCGTGCTTTTTGATGGAGATTACCAGCCTCGATGAAACTTATCCAACCTTTTCGGATAATATTTATATTCAGGATAAGGGTATGAAATTGGGTACATTTGCAAAAACCGAGGATGTGATATTCGATGACGAGGTTCAAAGAGTATTGAATAAGGAATGGGGTGATAATAAAGCAACTATTATTTTTGCTTAGAGATAGGGTTAATCTCAAAACTGCAGTTTTATGCTTTGATTGCGGCAGAAGATGGTTAAGATTTTTATCTGTTTCTTGTTCGAGTTTTCAAGCAAATATTCTGCAGAAAAGTATTCGTTGATGGGTATCAGCAAAAGAATAAATAATAGGAGGAACTATTATGCAAAAGAAAATATGGTACAAAATAGTAAGTTTAATTTCAGTTTTAGCCATGCTTTTAAGCTGTTTTAGCGGCATAGGTGTTGTTTCTGCAATAGATAATGCAGAAAGTATGCCTGATTTGAAAGCATTGTTTGAAGAAGCTATTGTTGTTAGCAATGAAACAACAGAAGATGATATTGCAGATGCTGCAGGATTAGTTGACGATAAGTTAGCGGAAAGCGAATTTTCTGATTATGTGATTGGAGAATTGAAATCTTTTTATAAGATGGATGCTATAGGCGGTGCCTATGAAAAGGGAAGTGCTAACGGTGGTTCAAGCTATGAGGGCGCACCCGTTAATGATGAAGTACTTGTTGATGGTATTGACGGTTACATATCTTTTGTTATCGGCTTGGATTACAATGGCACAGAGACAGATGTTGTCGTAACCTTAAAGATTGAAGCTCCTATGGAGGGATACTCTTTTACAAGCTGTTCAAATACCATAAACGATTGGACTGGTGATAACACTAACGGTTATACATATGCTCCTACCAGTGTATCTGAAAAGGTTATTGTTCCTGATCAAATAACCAAATTTAAAGGTAACTGGAACGGCTATAAGTCAGCTATCAAATGCGTTGTTTATGGTTCAGGAAGTATAGGTACCGGAAAAAACACCTGGACAAACTACGGACTTGAAGTAGTGGTAATGAATGATAATATTACCACAGTTACCGGTAGCAGCTTTTTACGTGCAACAAATTTAAAATACGTTAGACTTTCTAAATCACTCACAACAATTAACGCACAGGGATTTGCAGGCTGTACGTCATTGAAAGGTCTTCACCTTCCTTACGGTGTGACAACCATCAATTCAAATATATTAGCAGATCAAACTGTAAATAATACAAAGGCTCACAATATGACCCAGCTTACAATACCTGCTTCGGTTACTTCGATTGCTGCTAACGCATTCAGCGGTGCTAATAATCCTTTTGAAATTACCGTACTTGGTGATACAAAGGGCATAAACGCTACTGCCTTCTATAACGCAACCTATGCCGAAACATATCCTGATACAAGTAATTATCAGAACAATATTGTGCGTGTTTGGAAAAGCTATGATGAGGCAAACAGCGTTACAACAGCCGAGGGTAATAAGAATTATATTGAGATGGATATTGCCGAAGCTGCTGCACGTGTTGCTTACGAAGCAGGAGCTGCAGGCGACAAGCTTTATGCTAATGCAGATTATGCTATAGCAGATGCAGAAAAAATTCTTACAGTTGCTAAAACTGCTTATGCAGGAGCTGAGGATTATACCCTTGAATGGGCAAACTCCGAATGGAATACAGGTCTTTCAAGTGTTTCAAACGTACTTGTTCTTTCTGACGGTACAAATACAGCTAACATAGATGTTGTATTACCTTTCTTTGTTGAAAAATTCAGCGGTGAGATTACTGTTTCTGATACTACAACAGAAAACACTCTTAAAGCTCAGCTCGAAGCTGCTACAGGCGGTACAGTTGAGATTACAGATTTCTATAAGATTAAATCTACTCCTGAAGTAATTGAGGTTAACTCTACATATTTAGGTGCTGTAAACGGAGAAATTCTTGTTCCAGGTGCATACGGATATGTTTCTGCTTATTATACTGTTACCGATTCTAACGGTGACGTAACAGAGGATTCAATTTTCCTCAGAATAGAGCCTGAAACAGTAGAAAAAACCTATACCACAATTTCAAATAGTATTAGTGATTGGACAGGTAATAACAGTTCGGGTTATAAATACAATGGCGGCAATGTAGACAAGATTGTTTTCCCCGATTCGATTTCAAAGGTTGTACAGAACTGGAACAATGGAAAGGATTTTAAATGTATTGTTTACGGTTCCGGTTACATAGCTACAGGAAGATCTACCTGGACGGATAAGTCACTTGAAGTTGTTGTAATGAACGATAATATTACCACAATCAGCGGTAATGCATATCTTAAAGCTTCAAAGCTTAAGTATGTAAGACTTCCTGATTCGCTCACAACAATTAACGCACAGGCTTTCGCAGGCTGTACTTCATTAGAAAGTCTTTATATTCCTTACGGTGTTACTTCTATTGGAAGCAATATACTTGCCGATCAATCAGTAGCTAACGCCAAAACTCATAATTTGACCGAGATTACAATTCCTGCATCGGTTAATACGATAAGTGCAAATGCTTTCTCAGGTGCAGCAGAATCTTTTGAGATTACATTGCTCGGAACTCCTAAAACTATAAATGCAACAGCTTTCTATAATGAAACTTATGCATCAACAGGCAATTATGCAAATAACAATCTTCGTATCTGGGAAAGTATAGATGCAAATGTTACACTTGCGGCTGATAGCAGCAAAACCTATCTTGATGATACTATGGGACTTGCGGAAATCAGAGCACGTGCTCAGCAGGCAGCGGACAGATATGCAGATGAAACCTTTGATTCTGCAGAGACGGTTGCAGCGAAGGCTGATGATTTCCTTACCAGAATTTCCAAGGCTCACAACTGCACAGGCAGCACAACCGCTTGGAAAAATGCTGATTGGTCATCGGATAAAGGCTTCCTCTTCAGCAATACTGCAGTTATTACAGTAGGAGATAAAACCATTGAAATTCCTTTCAGCGTAAAGAAATCAGGAGATTTTGATTTGCAGGCTATCGCTGTTGACAACGGAATCGTTATCGATAACGATACTACTGCAGAAGTTTTAACCGAGAAGCTTAAGGATTTAGGTCTCGATAATTATGATATTGAGATTCTTGATTTCTATAAACTTAATGCCATAGACGGTGCTTATGAAAAAGGCTCCGCAAACGGCGGCTCAAGTTATGAAGGTGCTCCGGTTAATGATGAAATCCTTGTTCCCGGATATGACGGCTCACTCGCAGCTATCGTTAAGGTAACAGGTAATAACGGAGCAAGTATTATATCTGATCTTTTGTTTGAAATTGAGGCAAAAATGGAAGCATATACTTTTGCTTCGGTATCGAACGATATTTCACATTGGACAGGTAATAATACAAATGGTTATAAATATTCACCTACCGGTGAATATGATAAGGTTATTGTTCCTGATTCAATTACAAAGTTTGTAAACAACTGGAATAACGGAAAAGATTTCAGATGTCTTGTTTACGGTTCGGGATATATTGCAACCGGAAGATATTCTTGGACAAACAGGGCCCTTGAAGTAGTAGTAATGGGTGACAATATCACAACTACCAGTGGTAATGCTTATCTTAAAGCGGCAAATCTTAAATATGTTAAGCTTTCAAACAATCTTAAAACTATAAACACACAAACCTTTGCAGGTTGTACATCACTAAAAGGACTTTATATTCCTGACAGTGTAACAACCATCAATGCAAATGCATTCGCTGACCAAACCGTAGCTAATGCAAAGGTTCACAATATGACTCAAATTACAATACCTGCATCGGTTACTGCAATTAACGCTAATGCATTCAGCGGTGCGGCTAATCCTTTTGAAATTACAATTTTAGGTACGTCTACAAGTGTGAATGCTACGGCTTTCTATAATGAAACTTATGCATCTACAGGTAATTACCAGAATAACATTGTTCGTGTTTATAAGGATTCTACTGTTGATTCAAAAATTGTAACTGCAGACGGCTGTAAGCTTTATATTGATGATATGAGTGTTTGCGAAGCAGCTGCAAGAACTGCAGTATTTGCTAAAGAAGCAGCAACCGAAACCTTTATAGGTGCAGATAAGTTAGAAACAAAAATAGACAATGCTATTCTTAATTCTACTGGTATCACCTATGAGTGGGCAAATGCTGATTGGGTAGAGGACGGAGCAAACGTTCTTAACGTAATCGCTTTGTCAGATGGTGAAAATACATTTAATGTTGATGTTTCTTTACTTGCTCCTACAGGCTTCTATGCTGATGGTTCCGAAATTCTTAATACCGCCCAATGGAGTGCTAACAACCATAAGCAGGGTATACGTTTTTATAGTAGCTACAAATCATCTGCAACCGATAAGATTGAAATTGATGGCGTTGAATATACCATTAAGGATTTCGGTATACTTATTAAGCATATAGCAAATGATTCGGCCACAGCAGATACTTCTGTTATTGATGATGCAACCTTTGTAATTGGTGCTGAAGGTGTTATCAATGAATCAGGAATCAAGGGCACTGTTACACGCAATGATGAGACAAATAAAAATCAGTTCAGCGTTTATGTTAAGAATATTCCTCAGGGAGGAAGAGATTATTGGTTCCAGAGCAGAGGTTATATCGTATATGAAGCGGCTGACGGAACTCAGGTTACCGTTTATACCGATTCTCAGATTACTTCGGCTAAGGCAGAATATGACTTAGTTAGCTCTGATGCTAATTACTCAGCTATGGCTGATTGGTTTTCAAACAAAATAGGATAATTTATTAAAAATATTGTACTGTTTACTTTTGCATTAAAATTATAAAATAAAGGCTCTGACAACCGAATGGATTGTCAGAGCCGGAAAAAGAAAATATTCTATGATGGATAATGGCAAATAAAACCGTACATAAAAATCCTTCGTCTGAAAGTTCTGCGCCTTAAGGTGTCAATTTTTAGCGAATTTCAGCATGGGGGATATATAGACACCGTGCTGAATACACATAGACACTTAAGGTGTTGCCTTAGAGTGTACTAAATCGGCAATGAAGGGAGAAATTATGAAACGTAAATTTCTATGCAAAACTTTGAGCATAATTTCTGTTTGTGCGATTATTATAAGTACTTTCGGAATTTGCGGTTCGATTTTTGCGGATTCTGTTAACAAAGCAGACGGGCTTGGTTTACAAGAATTATTGGAAAACAGCGATTTATTGGTAGATAATACTATCGAAAAAGAGGATATTGAAAAGGCTGTTGAGAAGTTAACACTTCCTGACGGATTTACGGTTGGTCAGGCAGTATCCTTTTATAAGATGAAAGCGATTGCAGGAGCTTATGAAATAGGCTCTGAAAATGAGGGCGGATCTACTTATAAAGGTGCTCCAAAACAAGATACTGTTTTGGTTGAGGGTATTGACGGATATGTTTCTGCTGAAATTCCCGTCACATATAATGGAGAAAATCTCGGAACAACCGTTGTAACACTTAAAATAGAAGCGCCAATGAAAAGCTATTCCTTTAGCAGCTGTACCAATAATATAAATGATTGGGTTGGCAATAATGCTGAGGGCTGGAAGCTTTTGCAGACTGCTGTTAAAGAAAAAATTGTCGTTCCCGATGAAATTACAAACCTAAAACAAAACTGGCTGAGTTGGAACAGTAAGGCATTGTGTGTAGTATACGGAAAGGGAGTAACTGTAATACCCAGAACGGATTCACTTTCTAAGGTTGAAGTGGTTGGTTTTAAGGGGGAAGTTAAAACTCTTAAAAATCTTGCTTTTTACAATTGGCAAGCCCTTAAATATATCAGAATTCCCGATACGGTGAAAAAGATTGATGCTATGGCATTTAAGCATTGTAAATCCATAGATAATCTTTATCTTCCAGAGGGCCTGGAATTTATAGGAGTTGAGCTGTTTTACACTCCACGTGAGGATAATCTCAATCACGATCCGGAAAAAACCGATAATAAAATCGGTGAACTTAATTATGATTGGGCTTATAAAATCAGTGAGATTACGATACCGTCAACTGTTCAGGATATTTATTCTACTGCTTTTATAGGTGCCGGTGTTGACTGTGATATTACATTACTTACACACTCTGATAAATGGGCTTATGATATTTTTTATCATAAGGATATGGATCAAAGTATAGGTAAGCATATATACCTTAGAGCTTTCGCAGATGATGGTATATATAAATCGGCTTATTCGGTTAACGAAAAAGAAAAGCTTGATGATGTGATGACTATATCCGAAGTTTCTGCACGTGTAGCACGTCAGGCAGGAATTGAGGGCGATAAGAAGTTTGATGATATTGACACAGTTAAAAAGTCAGCATCAAAAATGCTTATCAATATGGAAAACTCCTTTGGTGTAAATTCAAAGTACAGCGTCGATTGGAGCGGAGAATGGACTGAAATTGACTCAATGGCAGTTAATACCGTTGTAATAACAGCTGATAATACTACTGCTACTGTTAAGGTTGAAATTCCGCTTAATGTTGATGCAAATGATTCAGGTGAAATCAGAATAAGCAACCGAACTACATCGGCGTCTCTTAAAAAAGATTTAACGACGAAATATCAGGGCAGTAAAATAGAGATTCTTGATTTCTATTTGCAGGAATCTATGCCTATGGTTTATGAAATTGGCTCTACATATTCGGGTGCTGTTGATGGTGAAGTGCTGGTAAAAGGAAAGAAAGGTTATGTTTCGGCAATTTATACAGTGGAAAATTCCGACAAGCAAAAAAACGAGTATTCGTTACTTGAGGAAATCGCACCTGAAAAGGTTGAAAAAACCTATGCCACTATTTCTAATGATATAGGTCACTGGATAGGTAATAATTCTCAGGGCTATCGTTTTAATAATGCTTATAAAGCACAAAAGGTAGTAATTCCTGACCAAATCACTAAATTGGACAGCACGACAGATTATTTGCAATGGGAAAATGCAATTGAATGTTTGGTGGTGGGAACCGGTATTACCACACTTTCACGAAGTGTTGCACAAAGAGCTATTGATACGGTTTCATTTAAAGGCGATAATGTAAAAACAATAGGCTCATTTGCTTTCCTTTCGTGGGTTAGTCTTAAATACATTCAGCTTCCTGATTCTGTTGAAACTATAAACAAACAGGCTTTCAGATATTGCTCTGCATTGGAGTATTTATACATTCCCACCGGTGTTAAAACTATAAATTCCAATATATTTTATGTTCCGTCAGAGGATAATAAGGCAGACG
>JAZQHX010000008.1:0-14628 GCA_045540835.1 Acutalibacteraceae bacterium
TATGTTTCCGCTATTCCTTGCAACCATAGGGAAGCTATCGCCCTTAAGGTTATTACCTGCAGACGAATACTTGCTTTCCGCTATATACGGTTTGTCAAAATCGGTTATACTTACAATGCCCGAATCCTCTGTATCGCAATCAATATACTGAATTATAGGTCTTATGTACAAAAGGTCACCCGACCAGCTTCCGTTAGCATTTACACGGAAATAAATCCATTCACCCTTTTTAACATCAACGCCTTCAACCGCAATATTGTGCACCTTTCCGGGTCTGATTTCCAAAAAATCCTTAACATTGTCCGAAGGGTAAATTCCTTTTTCGGCGCTTGACTCACTACCCCTTATTACCGACAAATTCACACCGTCAACACTGTTTTTATGCACATAGGTATTGCTTGCTATTATGTTGATTTTTCCGCTGTATGGTGCTTTAAAGCCCAATACAGCATCATCTGTGCCCCAAGGCTGCATAAAGTGATTCCCTACCGCTCCCGTTATATATGCCGTATTCTCATCGGTCTGCCAACGGGCTGATGCAGAATTATACATTTCAAGTTGTTTTATAAAATCGGTTCCGGCTTCGCTCGTCATATAATACCAGACAGGACCCTGTTTATCGGAAAAATCCTTGAAATTCTCAAAAACAGGAAGCTCTATATATTCGTCACTTGTATAGGTTATTACAAACTTTTCAAGCTCCATTTTAAACGGAGTGACTTCTTTCGAGGTATCAACCATCATAAACCAAATCTGCTGACCTTCCATTACGGGAACCGAAACGGTAATATTGTCACTACTGCCGTTTTTATATTTTTTACCGTTTGTAAGGGTATTATTTACCCCCAATGGATAAATCGATTTCTGGCTGTTATTTTCGGTTGTGTTTTTTAAAATTCCGTACCTTAATTCGCCACTTCCGCCGCCTTTTACCTTAAACTTTTGCTCAATTCTTACAGTTCCCGTTTTCGGCGCTTTGAATTCTATTTTTGCAACATATCCGTTTAAAGGAGCTGTAAGGGTATTGTTTGTGAATTTTGCCGTTTTTGTGGAAGATTTATGCTGCCACGCATTGTCTTTATAAATCTGATCTTCATACTTATTGTTAGCAACCGGCTGAAAATACCAACCGTCCTCTCCCTGAGAAACAGAAAAATCGTTTATATAATCATAAACATCTTTAATTTCAGGCTTTTCGTTAGAATAAGTAACCTTAAACTCATTTATTTTGAGGGTAAACGAAGTTTTGTTGGAAAAAAGTGCAAAAACAATTTTTTCGCCCTTTGAAACAGTCGCCGTCGTATCAACCGAAAGCTTAGCTGACGAATTTACAAAATGACCCACGCCACCTATGGCATTAGCAAAAGAAACACCGTTTCTTGAAGCAGGAAATAAACCCGTAACATTTTTGTAGCTTGACGCTGTATCAAAATCGGGTGTGGGTGATGGCTTTACAGCGGCAGTTGTAAGCGGAACAGTAGCTACATCGCATACCGCTTTTGATATATAAAATCTTTCGGTTGTACCATTACCGTGGGTAATATCTGCATCAATTCTGATTGTTATATTACCGTCCTTAGGGGCACAAAAATTAAAATAATTAACCGTATTGTATGAGCCCGAAGTAATAGTATTGGCAGTAAAATTTCCTGCATTATGATTCAGAATATAACGATTGAAAATATTGGAATCATCAAAGTATTCCTTATAATCATATACAAGTGTATCGTCTGCAACTTCGGCAACCGCTTTAAACATCAGGTTTAAAACGCAGGTAGACGCCAATATTGATACTGCTGTTATAAAACATAAAATTGCTCGGAATATTTTTTTATTAGTTTTCATTTTATACTCCTAAAAATCAAAACAGAATGTTAAATTATACCTTTTATATGACAAATTACGAATACGGCAACTATTATACCTATGAGCGCTACCCCACCTATGCAAAGACCGATTATAAGTCCTGTGTAGCTTACCTCCTCAGGCTGGTCGTCATCTGTATTCCAGTCAAGCAAAATTGCATCGTTAGAATTTCCCGTTGTTGTTTCATTTTCTGAACCGGTTTCGTTTTCCGAAGAAACAGTAGCTCCGCTTTCGCTTGAATTATCCGAAACAGACGTATTTTCGGAAGAAACCGACTCTTGCGAGGACGTTTCGTTTTGAGAAGTATTACTGTCACTTTCATTGCTGGGTATATTGCTCGAATCAGGCTTTGAGGATGTGTTTTGTGTATCCTCTGTTCCGTCATCATAAGAAACTTCAAAAGTTTCTAAACTGAATGTCCATGGGTCACCCTTTGAACAGAAACAGAACTGAACAATCTGTCCTTTATCTATATCAAGGAATTCCTGAATATTAAGTGTCTCACCATCCTGAAGCTCGTATCTGCCCGATACAAACCACGATTCAAGACCTGCAGGAAATACAGGCTCTGCCGACTGCTTATCAGCCTCGTTAGGATTGGTTCTTTTAGGGTCGGAAAGATGTATACCGAAAAGTCCGCCACCGTATGTACCGTCTCCACCGTCATTTGCAGGAGCTTTTATTTTGGCTTTAAATGTAATCGAAACACTTCCGCTTTTAGGTGCGATAAAGTCTATATAGCTTACACCGCCATTGTTACAAGTGGTAATGACATTATTTTTAAATGCTGACGGAATCTGGTGTGTGTCACTATTAGTCCAACTGTTGTTCGCCTTGTCAAAGAAAGACTCGGTTGCACCACAGTACATTCTCCAACCGTTTTCCCCCTGCGTTTTCGGGAAATCATTCATAAAGCTGTAAACATTCTTTTCAGCTGCAAGCACATTGTTTCCAAAAGCTGTTGCAAAGCTGCAAAAAGCAATAATAACCGTTACTGACAATATAAATGCTTTTTTGATATTGCATATATTACTTTTCATTACGTTTCCTCCTATATTACCTTTAAGACACTATTTCTACCGCAACTTCATCCGGTGCACAAACAGTAGTCTTTACCGTTCCTTTTACCTTTTTGTGGGTGATTTCAATATTTCCGTATGGTGTAGGATAACTTCCCTTAACCCACTTTAAATCACCCAATTTAGGATTTATTTTTATACGCTTGCAGCCGGCTTCTGCAATTTCCACACCTAAAACATAGCGTGATAAAAAGGCTGTGGGGCCTCCTGCCCAACCGTGACAAAGGCTGTGCCTGAACTGCTTGTAGCAATATTTGCCGAAATCACCGTGAATATCGATTCCGCCCTCGGGTACTATTTTGTCAATCGGTGTAGCATTTTTAACCCATTCAAGGTCAAAGTCCTCCCAAAAGGTGGTAGCTCCCATATCAAGCATAGCTCCCCAATATCTGCGAATAACCTCAAGCGCACCGTCTATGTCTCCCGCATTTCCTCTTGTAAGCAATACATAGTAACCGAAAAATGTGGATAGCCCTTCTAAAGGCTTTACCGACAGTATTTCCCGGTTCAAAGTTACACAGTCCCCGACTCCGGCATATCCGCAAATTCCTGCAATCTGTTTTTGGTCAGGCGGTTGCAGATTCATATCTTCTATAATTTTTGCCGCCGCCTGGCATTTTTTAATTTCTTCACCCATATCAAACAAGGTAAAAATATCTTTTGCAGTATTAAACGCCTTGTACATTACGGCATATACACCTATCAGTGCCGCTTGTGTATCCGCTCTCGAGCTCCAGTCAACGAATATTTTAGCTTGCTCTTTATCATCGGATTTTATCCACAAAACCGCCTGGTCTATTAACACAGATATATAACCGAGCTGTTCTTTAAGATATTGAATATCACCGTTTTGCATATACCATTCGTAATGATTTATAATCCACCACATACTGTAAGACGGGAAGGTATTTATCCAGCTTGTAGGCGGAAATTCACGCTTTGCAAAATCAAGGCTGTTCGGTACGCTCTCATCAAAACCAAATACCGCTTTAATGGTTGCAATTTCAGGGTTAAGGTCACCTATCCATACAAGGCGATCTCTTTTAATACCGTCCCATACATAATCGTGCATATTAAGGTGAACAGTATAAGCACCCGTTTGCCAGATTTTATTCAGCCGCTCGTCATCACATTCAAAACTGCCTTTATATTCAATGTCCTTAATGTCAGGCTCGGCTTTTATTACAGTTACGGTAATATCGGTATCAACCGCCTCTAATTTAACAAACCGAAAGCCCGTAAAGCCGTATCTTAAAACACTTTTACCGCCCACATACATACATAAATCACGAACAGCATGGCTGTTTGTAGCATTTTTATAGCCTATACTGCTTAAAGATTCCATAACGCTCTCACCGAACACCACTCTGCATTTTCCGTAATCAGGTGCTTTGCCGGTAGTAAATATCACGGCAGCAATTCCGCCGCATATTTCCTTTCCGAAATCGAGTACAACATATCCGCCTTTTTTAATTATTGCGGAATCCTTGTCGGAAAAACCCGCCTGCAAAGGCTTTTCTATAAGCAGATTTTCTGCAAAATCAGTATTTAAAGACGTAACTATTCTTTCAGGCATTAAAGCTTTAGAATTCATTTTTACTCCTTTATTCACAGGTAAAGACAATACGCATACCTTTAGCTTCTATATCCAATCCGTTTTTAATTTCGTCCCCACTATCGTAATTTTTAACGGTATTATGTAAACTGACATTTATTTTTTCGTCATTTGAGTTAAAAACAAAATAGTAGGTTTTACCGTCGCCTTTACGGGTTACGACATCAACTCCCGAAGGTAAATCCATAGGTGCAAATTCCACATTACACATCTTTAATACCTTGCTGTAAAATGCCTTTGCCGAAGCATCATCGGGGACAGTACCAAAATAATATGCACAGCCCATTCCGTTTTTCTTGGCTGACATTACCGCCGAACCCAAACGGTAGGTGTCCGAAAACAATGCAATACTGCTCGCATCTTTAATGTCAATAGTTTCCTGCCATACAGAAGTTTTAGCAGTAACCCCCTCAAAACGGAAAGATGCTTCATTCTTATCTTCAAAAACGGGTTCAACCTCTTTTACACGAATCCCGAAAAGGTCGGTAAGACCTAAAGGCATTTCTTCAAATTCACCATTATCCCAGATATTTCGGCTGAATCCCATACACATAGTAATTAAGTTTCCGCCCTTTTCCACATAAGACCTGCATTTATTTTTAAATTCATCGCAAGTAATAGGTGCAAAAGGTAAAAATACTGCTTTGTATTTATCAATTTCCTTTTTGCTACCTATAATATCAACATTTATTCCCAAATTTGTAAGCTGACCAAAAAGGGTTTTAATATAGCCTTCGTAATTAAAGTTTTTGTTTATCGGCTTTATTCTGTCTATCCACAGATTATCAAAATCTACAACTATTGCAACCTCGGCTGTGAGTTTTGTTTTGTCGAGCAAAGGTTCAAGCTGTAACAGGTCATTTCCTGCGTTTTTAAATTCTTCATACCGTCTGCCGGGTATTCGGTCTAAATCAATCATTGCAGAGCCCAACTGCTCAAATCCGCTTGGAAAAACTATCCACTTAAATGCGGTAATTAGCTCTGCACCGCTTATGTAAGCAAAAGCTATGTTTTGCCTGAAAGCTCCGGGCGGGCAATGCGCCATACCCTGATAAGCCCAGTTGCCATGTCCTCCGCCACAGAGGGTCTCAAGCAACCAGAAATCTTTATTTTTATAATTACGTGCCATCGAATAGATAAGCCCGGAATGTATTTTGTTGTTTGTCAAGGCATCAGGATAGTGGTCAACACCCGCTATATCCATAGTATCCGACATTTTAAACCAATCCACTCTGCAGGTAGCAAAATGCGTGGTATTATGAGTTATGGGTTTATTTGTGAATTTACGCAGTATATTAGCCTGTAAATTATAAAAATCAATTATACTGTCGCTGCAAAACCGCTCGTATTGGAGTCTTAAAGAAGGCATATTAGTCCCCATCCAACCGAAATTGTGCTTAGCATCTTGCGGAATCGAGGAAGCTACCGGAGCGTTAACCTGCTCAAAATCAGTAAAGGTCTGCCCCCAGAAAAGTGAACCAAAAGCTTCATTCAGCTTTGTAATATTGCCTTCAAATTTTTCTTTCAGTTTTTCTTTGAACAAAGCCTGGCACGTATCACAACAGCACCTGCCCGAATGCTCCTGCCCCATTTCATTATCAATCTGGTAGCCGATCACATACGGATTATTACCGAAACGTTTTCCTATTTCATAACATATTTTTTCAGTAAAGCTTCTGAAAACAGAACTGTTATAGCAATGATAATGCCTGCCGCCATAGCTTCTTTTTACACCGAAATTATCCACATACAGCGTTTCGGGATATTTTGCTGCCATCCATACGGGGTGAGTGGCAGTTGGGGTGCACAAAACAGTATAAATGCCGTTTTCACCAAGCTCGTTTATTATATTTTCCAACCAATCGAACTCGTAAACACCCTCACTCGGCTCCATTAAGCACCAGCAAAATTCTGCCATACGCACTACGCTGAAATTTGCCTGCTTCATAAGCTTTATATCCTCTTTAATAAAGCTTTTTCTTTTATCCTCAGGATAAAGCTCAGGATAATAGCAAACGCCAAGTCTTCTGTTCATAGTTTTCTCCCCCGTTAAAGTAATTCCAACAATGCATCAAGCAAATTATCGTCCGCTTTATGTTTATGTGCAAACTCCAATATATCCAAACGGTTTGCATTATTACAGATAAGATTATAAAGCCCCTCACGCACCGCATTGCTGCCTTGTGAATGCATAATAATATCGAGCATTCGGGATTTTTTATCCGCATCACATAAATCTACCTTGTCTGCAAATTTAATAGTTATATTATTCTTTACATTCTCAAGATATATACTCTGTTTATTAGCATCATAAGAAAGCCCGAACGGACGCATTGCACCGTCCTCGATTACAACAAGCCTTTCAGCCTTTGTGTAACCGTTAAATTCTATTATATAGTTTCTTACAGCAGGTATTATACCATTTGCCTGCCCCTTAACACTAATGGTAAATTCAGGCTTTTCCCCGTCTTTAAGACAATATTCCGTTAACGCAAAACAACCGTTTTTATAGTTATCGGTATTGCCGTCATCCTCATACATACAAAAAGTATTGTTATCCCCTGCAAATACCTTTAAACGTATTGTGCGTGGGTTTTCTTCTCCGTTGCATATATCATCGTCATTCAAGGGGATAATTGCTCCTGCCTTTGCAAATACCGGCATTTCCTGCAAATTCCTATAACATACAGTCTGTCTGCCGCCCTTATATAGCGCTCCGCTAAAGAAATCAAACCACATTCCCTCGGGTAAATATACATCGGTTTTTCCCATAAGGGTTACGCTATCGGCTTTTGAAGTTATAGGAGCCACCAGCATTTGCGTACCGAAATAGTATTGATTTTTAAATTTCGGTGAAAAAGGTGCAGAATGTTCCTTTGGCTCCTTATAATACATAGGGGTTATAAGCGGCAGTCCTTTTTTATGGGTAAGGTAATTCATTGTATACAGATAAGGTACGAGCATATGCCTTAATCTTAATGAATTCTTAACCGAGTCGCAGGTATCGCCGCTGTAATTCCAAGGTTCCTTTCCGAGCACCGGATTACCATCACTGTGTAATCGGTTTATTGGTGAAAATACTCCAAGTTGTGCCCAACGGGCGAATAATTCATCATCCCTTATTCCTGCATTGAAGCCACCTATATCATTACTCCGCCAGGTAAAGCCTGCATTAGTAGCGCAAATATTGAAATATGGCTGAAACTCAAGACTTTCCCAGCTCATACGCACGTCCCCCGAAAAACCTATGGGGTATCTGTGACCGCCAAAGCCAGCATAACGTGACATAATCATCGGTCGGCGGTTTTTATCGGTCATATCAAGCGTATGATAATGATTAAGCAAAAACAGTGGATCAATATCCTTAAGTCCGAAACGTGTTCCCTGCTGCCAGTCTATCCAGTAAAAGGTAACACCGTCCTTTTCATAAGGATTATGAAGAATTTTAAAATAATTTTTGATAAATTCGGGATTTGTAAGGTCAAAAGCTACTGTTTCTCCCTCTTTTACACCCATAGCCTTTGCCATTTCCCTGTACATTTCTTCGTGAGGCCGCACCCCGTCTTTAGGGTGAAGATTCAGGGAAACCTCTAATTTTCTGTCCTTTAATTCCTTTAAGAATTTTTTATAATCGGGATATTTTTCTTTATTCCAGGTATATCCCGTCCAACCTTTTACAACGTCACCGTCAAGGTATGTATGCCAATTCATATCAATAACCGCAACCGAAAAAGGAATCTTTTCCTCTTTGAAACGATCAAAAAGCTTAATATATTCCTCCTGCGAATAATCAGCATTTTTGCACCACATATTGCCGAGCGCATAGCGTGGCAACAGCGGTACAGCACCCGAAACTTTGTAATAAGCCTCTAACGCACCGTAAAAATCCTGAAAATAAGCAAAAAGATAAATATCGTAGCAGTCGGCTTTTCTGTGTTCAATCAGTCCGTTGCTATTTATTATAGGGCTACGGCTGTCATCAATTACCGAAAAACCGTCCTTGCACATAAGACCGTCATCAAGCTCTACTGCACCGTTTTTAAAATCCAGTGTACGTACAGTACCTTTCAGATTATATCTGCGTGAAGTATCACGATTCCTCCAGGCAGACAGCGTTCCCGGGCGGTCAACATAGTGTTCACAGCAAAAGGCATCATAATCAGCTCTGCCGTTTTTAAAATATGTAAACTTTATGCGTTCGGTTGTAATTGTAAGACTTTCACCATTTTCTTCTATTGAGAATTCAGGAACGGGAAGATTGCGGTTTACAGCAAACTGTGTTGCCCTATCCTCAAAATCCCCGTCAGAGCTTAGTTCAATTCTGATGAGTCTTTCCGTAAGCACGGTAAATCTGTATTTATCCCCGGCTACAACAGCGTTTTTATTCGCAATCGGAGAAGTTGAATATATATATTTCTTGTCTAATTCAGGCATACAAATCACCTCAAAGAGTAGATTGGTTATTCAGCTCTACCCAACATTCCGTCCTTTTCTTGCAGATTTAAAATCATAGCTCTTTCTTCTCCCGAAGGACTGTTAGGAGAATGAAAAACAATTTTTAATTCGTCGGAAAAATCATAAAACAGCATTCCGTGACCGCCGTGCTTATCAAACAACATATTCTGATGATGCCATTTACCGTCAATTTCACCGTTATCCGATTTTAAAACACTAACAAAATAACCGTCATTGCCGAAGCTTGACCATATCATAATAAGGTCGCCGTTTTTAAGTCTGTGCAAAAAGGGACCGTCGGTTACGTATTTTTCTATACCTGCTTTAATAGGCTCTACGAAAGAATAATCGTGTGCCGAAAACATTTCTTTAGGTTCGGTTACAAAATGTTTGAAATCATCACTCAATTGTGCGTAACAAATCGTTCCGTTGCCAATTTGTCTCCATTCGTGACAGAAAACCATATATGGTATACCCTTTTTATCAACATAAAGTGTACCGTCAAGGCACTCCCAATCCGACGGAGTAGCCGGACGGTCTGTAAGGGGACTAAAATCACCGTCCGGTTTATCGGAAACTAAAATTTGAGTTCCTCGGCATTTTACGGGCGACTTAAAGGAAGCGAACATATAGAATTTCCCATTATACGAATACACCTCAGGTGCCCAGAAATCTCTGTCTGCCCAGAAATTTTCAGGCGGTTCAAAAACAATTTTCGGTTCCGACCATTCTACTAAATCTTCACTTGTATAAACATAAAAATTCTTGTCATCCACCTTAGTTTTTCCGTACATATAGTATAAGCCGTTATATGCCAGTATGAACGGATCTCTGATGTATATATCCTTTAAAATCATAGAATACCTCTGCTATAGTTCTGAAATTTTTATTTACAAGCCTTTGTTACTTCATCGATAGTCTTGTTCATACCGTCTTTTTCGTATTCCTTAAGGATAGCCTCCCACATACTCGAAACGCTGTCCTGACCTGTCATAATCTTAATAAAGTCTTCTTCCGGTGTCAGAACAAAGTCGGAATCCATCAGCTTATATGCATTTGTAGCATTATTGCTTACTTCGGGTGTGTAACCGGGCTGTCTCTTCATCGTGGGGAACTTAGCCTCCAACTCATCGAGATGCTCATATATTGACGGCATATCAAGTCTCGGTTCGCTAAAGCCTTCGGGACGCTTAAAGCCTGTTGACCAACGTGTAAACTGTACCCAGAAAGAAATACTCGGATTGTCATTGAGTGCAGTAGGCGTATAAACAGGACCTTCTTCGGTCATATTGTAGGTCTTGCCCTCAAAACCGTAATAGGTAATTTTAAAGCCCTCGTCACTTAATAACCAATCATACAGCTCGAGAATTTTATCCATTTTTTCTTCTGATACCTTTGAGGAGAAATAGTTTTCCGACCAACCGGTATTGGTAGCCCAGATGTAGGTTTCACCGTCATAAGCAGGAAGCGGATCAAGAAGTCTTATCGAATCGGCAATAGAAACACCATGTGTCTTTTCCCACTTTTTAAGCATACTGCCCCAAAGTGAAGGTACATCATTCACAGCAATTGCTGCTGCCTGACCGTTTATAAATTTAGCAATAGCTTCTTCCTTTTTGATTACAGCAATATCGGGGTCTATTGTGCCTTCTTTATACATATTTCTTGCCAATTCAAAAACGGGTAAAGCTCTGTCACCCAATTTGTCGCCTGCAAGATAAGCAGGAACAATTCGATTATCATTATTTTTAACCCATTTTATTGCAAGTGCATTAGAATTTGCTTCAGGTACACCATATGTCATAAAACGGCGTGCCATTGCATCTTTAGAGCTTGTGGTAAGACCGGTAATTTCCTTGTTTTTAGCCTGGATTTTCTTAATCATATCACGGAACTCATCCCAGGTAGCTGGCTCTTTTGTAACACCGGCTGCCTTTGCAAGGTCCCAACGGTACATTATCTGATTATTACCGCTGGTCTTTGCAATGTTACTTGTAGAAGAACGATATATTCCGTAAAATTCTCCATCAACCTTACGGGTCTGTGCGGCTTCATCTTCCATATATTTTTTAAGATTGGGATATTTATCAATCATTTTCTGCGGAATTGGGGAAATAATTCCGTCTCTTGCTAATTCTGCAAACTGCTTTGTATCCGAAGCATCGCCCGCCATAATGTCGGGAAGATTGTTAGATGCTGCCCAGAGTGTCAACGAATCACGGAAGTTTGCTCTTGTGATATTTACAGGCTTGATTTTAATTTTAAACTTATCCTCTACGTGTTTTAAGATAATGTCGGATTCAGCGTGAGTAACGTGATTTGCAATATCAAAGCAAGCAATTGAAATTTCCATATACTCCCCGTCTGAGCCTTTGCCGGAGCATCCGGTAATACAAGCGGTCATCGATACCGTCAAAGCAAGCATAAGAATAAAGCATAATATTTTTTTCATAATTTTTTACCTCTCATTTTTAATTTTTTATCAGCCTTTTACCGCACCTGCGGTCATACCCTTTATTAAATATTTCTGCACAAAAGGATAAACGCAAACTATCGGCAAAGCCGCAAGAAGTATTGAAGCACTTCTTAATGCACCGTCGTGTGATACCTGAATATCTACTCCCTGAGCTATCATCTGCTCTGCAATTTCACCCAAGGTTTGATTCATATCGGCAAGGGTTGTGCGTAGATAATACTGTAATGTAAACTTTTCAGGATCCATAATGTAAATGTTCGGTATGTACCATTCGTTCCAGCGCTCAACTGCAAAGAAAAGACAAAATGTAGCTATAAATGGCTTGGAAATCGGTACTAAAATTTTGGTAAGAATAGTAATCGGGTTTGCACCGTCTATTTCTGCCGCCTCTGTCAAATCAGGCGGAATTTCATTGAAATAGTTGCGCATCAGAAGCATATAATAGAAATTCACAAGCACAGGAAGAACATATACAAGCAGATTATCATACAGTCCTAAATTTCTTATGTTAAGATAAACCGGGATAAGAGGGGCTTGAATCATCATTGTAAATACAACCAAGAAACTAAAGAATTTTCCGCCTACCAAATCCTTTTTTGCAAGTACATACGCACCCGATACCGTAACCACCATACACGCCACAACGTCAATAACTGTTGTACCTATTGTAACAAGCATAGCCGTCCAGAATTTTGAATCGGCAAATACAATTTTAAATGCCGAAAAATCCATTGAATACGGTAACATATAAAGTGGGTGAGCCGCATACGCTTCCTCACTCGAAAAAGCAAGAAGAAGGGTTTGATAAAAGGGGTAAATACAAACTAACGCAAACAGTCCTAAAACTATTAAAATAACATAGTCAACCGTTCCAATGCGTTCCAAAATGTTGCGACGTTTTTTCAATTCTGCACCCTCCTGTTTTACATTATTCCTCGTTCGCCGACAGATTTAGCAATCTTGTTAGCCCCGAATATCATTACTAATCCAATAACCTGCTTAATAAGACCTATCGCAGTAGAGTATCCGAAATCCATTCCGCCACCCATAAGCGTTTCACGGAATATATAGGTATCTAACGTGTCCGAAACACCGTAAACCGGCACCGAATACATATTGTGTATCTGGTCAAAGTGTCCGTTCACAACAATATTACCAACCGCCAAAATCATTTGGGTAACAATAAGACTCTTTATACCCGGAAGTGTAATGTACCAGATTTGTTTTAAACGTCCTGCGCCATCTAACGTAGCAGATTCGTACTGTGTCTGGTCGATTGAGGTCACCCCCGCAAGATATATAATCGAGCCCCAGCCGGCGCCTTTACATATAGCGGTTACAATAAGATATATTCTGAACATATTCGGATCGTTTTGCGGAGTAAACAAATCCATTCCCATTGAAGAAAGCAAGCTGTTTATAGGTCCCGTAGAGCTGAACATTACGCTGAACATTCCCGCCATTACAACCCAAGAAATAAAGTATGGCAAAGTTACCATGGTCTGAATTGCTTTTTTGCAGCGCACCATTCGCAGTTCATTAAGGAATAAGGCTATTGATACCGATGCTATTAAATTCGTAATTATGTACAAAAATCCAAGATAAACAGTATTCCATAATACCTTTATGGTTTGCGGATCGCTGAAGAACTCCTTAAACCATTGCCACCCTACCCATTCACTGCCAAAAACACCTGCGGCATAGCTAAAATCCTTCCAGGCAAGTACAATTCCGGGCAGGGGCATAAGCCTGAAAAAGAATATCCATAAAAAAGTCGGCAGAAATAACAGATAAAAAATCCAGTCATTTCGCATCTTTTTAAGCTTATGAGAAATGGCACAATTGTTTTTTTGCGGTTTTTTCTCAATTTTGTTCATCTCAAACAATCCTTTCGTTTTTTTATTGAATTTGCACACAATTCCACATCGATACAAACTCCCTTATAGTTATATTATAGATAGGCGGTGTTGACAAGACAAGTTGTTTAGTATATAATAGTGGAAAAAAAGTAAGATTCATTTTTTGGAAAATCAGGTGGTAAATTTATGATTCATCAGGTGTTTAACTCTATCGGAAATCACATTTATAACGGCATTATTTATGAAAATTTTGAATTCTGGGCTCCAAACTTTCACAACAGCTTTGAATTTTACTATATTATGGAAGGAAATCTGACAGCAAAAGTTAATGCTTCTAATGTAGAACTTTTGAAAGGCGATTGCCTTCTTATAGCACCTAATATGCCTCATTCACTTCACAAGCACGGAGATAATAAATTTTTTGTTGGTGTTTTCAGTGCCGATTTTGTGCCTGCATTTGCAAATAATAAAATGCATTCTCCTTTTATAAAATTTCGTATTGAAGGAATAACCCTTGAATTTTTGAAGGAAAAAATGTTCCGCACCTCCACACCCGATATGTTCGAGCTCAAATCCTGCCTTTACGCAATATGTGACTGCGTATCAAAGCACGATGATAACGATGTGAATTCCCCAGCAATAAATGCCGACTTCGTTATAAAAACCAATGAATATATTTCGCATAACTTAAGCCAGAACTTTACCAGACGGGAAATTGCAGACCATCTGAATTACGAAGAGCATTATTTTTCCAACCTTTTCACCCTTAACTTCCGAGTGAATTTTAAAACCTATGTAAATACATTAAGATTATCAAGTGCCTGCAGTCTTTTAAAAGAAACCGATATGACAATAACCGACATTGCCTATAAATGCGGATTTAACGGAATAAGAAATTTTAATACTCTTTTTAAAACACATATTGGAAAAACTCCGTCACAATATCGAATTGATATTGATAAAATTTACGTCCCCGATGTTCAAGACCCGTATTCTGACACCGTTCTTAAAGATTTGAAACGCAAGAAAAAACGCAATAAATAAGGCAAACTGAAATATAAAAAGACCTTGAAGGAACAGAATCCTTTAAGGTCTTTTTATCTATGAAACCTTTCAACAACAAACATTTAAAGTAAACTTCCTGCATTGTCAAGCCCGTCAAAAAGGGTAAAAGTCAGCGCATTGAGGTAACCTAAGAAAATTGCGAAACAAACTGCCTTGTGTATAACGCAGAACGTGTGGTACACAAGGCAGTTTTCTTATACTTATTTTATTATT
>JAZQHX010000009.1:0-9058 GCA_045540835.1 Acutalibacteraceae bacterium
TTTGCAACGTTTAAGCCAGCGTGTTGTTCTCTCGCAAGATGCTTTTGAATAGGAATGCTCAGCAGGGTTTTCAACACATTCGTCAAATGCCATTGCTATCGTTGAGCCTAAATTTGATTGAATCTGCATACTCTCTTCCGGGCCCATAAAAATACGCTTGCCGTCAACATGGCTGTGGAAGGTTACGCCTTCTTCCTTAATTTGTCTGAGAGACGAGAGTGAAAAAACCTGAAAACCGCCGCTGTCGGTCAAAATTGGTCCGTCCCAAGTAGTGAATTTGTGTAGTCCTCCGCAATCTTTTATAAGCTCATCGCCGGGTCTCACGTGCAGATGATAGGTATTCGATAACATTACCTGACAACCGAGTGTTTTTAAATCCTCTGCAGAAACAGCGCCTTTGATAGCCGCAGCCGTCGCAACATTCATAAATGCAGGTGTCTGTACAGTTCCTCGGTTTGTGACAAACTCTGCACGTCTTGCATTTCCTTCTTGTTTTAATAATTTGTACATTTTAACTCCTTTTGGTAATATTACCATATTCCCGTTTCATAGCATCTATTGAAACAACCCATTGTTTGCCAAATTTGCAAACATCAACACCATTTACGAGTTTACCGTAAGAAATTGCTTTACGGAGTGTGCTTTCGTTAAGCCCCCAAAGCTCTGTTGCATCAGAGAAAGCAATCAGTCCATCAAAAGGTGTCTCAACTTCGACACCATTATCCCATAATTCATCACAAGATAAATCAAGCATATCGTTCCAAATAATACCATAACCGCCGACATCGACATATACGGCGCCGAAATCATTATTATTAAGTGACTTAAATGCAGGTATTTTATCAAACAAAGGTTTTACATCATAAATTTTAGTAACACCCTCGGCAAATTGAATGCTTAATTTATATTCAGGTAACGGAGATACATTTTTTATCTTATGAAACATAAAAATCCTCCTTATTCTAATGGTGGTAAATTCTTAAATTCCTGTGTGTCCCAAATTGTTTTAAGGTCTTCTCTATGAATTGAAATCCATTCCTGAACCATACTCATAGCTTTTTGAGGTAGGTGTCCTTCAAGAACTTCACCCGTCATAAAATCAATAGCCGCAACATCATCATTATATATCGCATGTATATGCGGCGGATTATGCTCGCTTTGCAAAAAGTACATTCTTATAATAATTCCGTAAAAACGTGATAAAACAGGCATCCTCTCAACTCCTTATTTCTATACTAACAATATATCACGGTATCGTGATTTTGTCAATAGTATTTACAAAATAATATCCTATATCCCGTAAACATCAATACAAATTCAAAATTACCAAACGGTAATCTTAAAATACCGCTTGGTAATTGATTTTATGTGTTATAGAACGAGCGTACAATCGCCGAAGTTTACGGGATATGTAATGTCGTAAACAATGAATAGTGAATGATGAATATTGAATAATTTCGGTGTCGGATCTGCCGATAATTTATATTCGTGCCGCAGGCACTCATTTATTCTTCATTTGCTCATCTATTATAGGATGAGCATCGCATCGCCAAAGTTTACGGGATATGTGAAAAGGAAATTTATAAATCCGTCGGCAAAGCCGACACCTTACCTCTTCACTATTACCTCTTACTTCTTACTTGCTCATCCTTTATAGGATGAGCATCGCATCACCAAAGCTGAAGAATCTATATTTTTCTTTTACAGCGATATTGTATGCATTCATAACATTGTCATACCCTGCAAAGGCAGAAACCAACATTATAAGCGTGCTTTCAGGCAGGTGGAAGTTAGTGATAAGCCCGTCCATACACTTGAATTCAAAACCGGGATAAATGAAAATTTCTGTGTCCCCTGAGCACTCGGTTATTTTTCCGTATTTTTGTGCTACGCTCTCAACAGTTCGACAACTGGTAGTGCCTACACAAATAACCCGTCCGCCGTTTTCTTTTGTTTCGTTGATTATATCGGCGGTTTCCTTTGATACCTCGTACCACTCGGAATGCATTTTGTGCTGTGTTACATCATCTACTTTGACAGGACGGAAAGTTCCAAGCCCTACGTGCAAAGTAACATACGCCACTTTAATACCTTTATTCTTTAGTTCCTCTAACATTTCATTTGTAAAATGAAGTCCTGCGGTTGGTGCTGCAGCAGAGCCTAAATTCTTGGAATAAACGGTCTGATAACGCTCCTTGTCCTCTAATTTTTCCTTTATGTAAGGTGGTAAGGGCATCTGACCGATTTCGTCAAGCACAGCGAAAAACTCACCGTCAGGGTAAAACTGCATTATACGGTTACCGTCGGGTAAAACGTCAGCAACCGTGGCGGTAAGCTTATCGGAAAACTTGAATTCATATCCCGTTTTTGCTTTTTTACCGGGTCCTGCTAAGCATTCCCATAAATTTGTACCTTTTTGTTTGAGCAATACAAACTCAACAACAGCGCCCGTATCCTTTCTGACACCAAAAATACGTGCAGGCAAAACCCTTGTATTATTAAGAACTAAACAGTCACCCTTTTTCAAAAATTGGAAAAGGTCGGTAAAGTTTTTATGCTGTATTTCCCCGTCATTTTTACTAAGGAATAAAAGTCTCGAACTATTTCTCGGTTCAACGGGTGTTTGTGCAATCAGTTCTTCGGGTAAATCGTAATAAAAGTCACTTGTTTTCATTTTCACCAAAATCTTTCAGTATTTTAGAATAATTTTCTGCATAAAATAGTTTGACAAATATTGCATAGAATGTTAATATAAAGTGTAAGTCTTATTATATTGTAAAATTCAATATATATCAAGCAAAATTTTTGTTTTTAAAGAAGGTTTGTAAACAATGAAAAAGTTTAACGTTGGTATTATCGGTGCTACCGGTATGGTTGGTCAGAGATTCGCACTCTTGCTTTGCGACCACCCTTGGTTTAATGTTACCTGCCTTGCGGCAAGCAGCAGAAGCGCAGGCAAAACATATAAAGAGGCTGTGGGTAACCGTTGGGCCATGACAGATAAGATGCCTGAAAATCTTAGCGATATGCTCGTTTATGATGCTGTTGAGGATATTGATACCGTTGTATCAAAGGTTGACTTTGTTTTCTGTGCAGTTGATATGAAAAAGGACGAAATCCGTGCTTTGGAAGAAACCTATGCTAAACGTGAGTGCCCTGTAATTTCAAACAACTCTGCACACCGTTTCACACCTGATGTTCCTATGGTTATTCCTGAAATAAACGCTGACCATGCAGAAATTATTGAAGCACAGAGAAAGCGTTTAGGAACTAAAAAAGGCTTTGTGGCAGTAAAATCCAACTGTTCGTTACAGTCTTATGTGCCTGCAATCTATCCTTTAGATGAAAAATTCGGCGTTGATAAGGTACTTGTATGTACATATCAGGCAATTTCCGGTGCAGGCAAAACCTTTGAAAGATGGCCCGAAATGATTGATAATGTTATCCCCTTTATTGGTGGCGAGGAAGAAAAAAGCGAAAAAGAGCCGCTTAAGATTTGGGGTAAAATTGAAAACGGTGAAATTGTTCCTGCAAATGAGCCTAAATTTACCGCTCAGTGCTTGCGTGTTCCTGTGTCTGATGGACATATGGCTGCAGTTTACGTAACCTTTAAGAATAAACCCTCAAAAGAGGAAATATTAAAGGTATGGGAAGAGTTTTCGGGTGAGCCTCAGGCATTAGAGCTTCCCCACGCTCCCAAGCAGTTCTTGCACTACTATACTGAGGATAATATGCCACAAACAAAGCTTTGCCGTGACCTTGAGGGCGGTATGGCTGTTCACGTTGGCAGACTCAGAGAAGACACACAGTATGACTACAAATTTGTATGTCTTTCTCACAACACCTTGCGTGGTGCGGCAGGCGGCGCTGTATTATTAGCAGAGCTTTTAGCCGCAAAGGGTTATATGGATTAAAAAATTGGCGGGAGTTTTCTCTCGCCAAAATGATATTCCGATAATTTTTAATAGGAGGAAACATTTATGAAAAAACAAATTTTCAAGGGTGCGGCAACCGCACTGATTACCCCTATGAATGAGGACGGAAGTGTAAATTTTAACAGACTTAAAACTTTGGTTGAGGAACAAATAACGGGCGGAATTGACGCTTTGGTTATTTGCGGTACAACGGGCGAAAAATCTACTTTACGTTATGACGAGCACGTTGAAGTAATACGAATTGCCAGTGAAATCTGCAACAAAAGAGTTCCGATTATTGCGGGTACGGGAAGTAACGATACGGTTTACTCGGTAGAATTGTGTGAAGATGCTGAAAAAGCGGGTGCTGATGCTTTCTTAATGGTAACCCCCTACTACAATAAAGCTTCACAAAAGGGGCTTGTAGCGCATTATAACTATATTGCTGACCGTGTTAATAAGCCGATTATATTATATAACGTGCCTTCAAGAACAGGTGTTGCAATTAAGCCCGAGACCTATAAAGAATTATCCAAACACCCGAATATTGTAGCTACTAAGGAAGCAAACGGTGATTTGTCAAGCGTTGCACAGACAAAATATCTGTGCGGTGACGATTTGGATATTTATTCGGGTAATGATGACCAGATTGTGCCTATAATGTCTTTAGGTGGAATTGGTGTTATTTCGGTTCTCTCAAACATTTTACCGAAAGAAACCCACGATTTGTGCTACAATTATTTAAACGGTAATACGTCTGATTCTATGAAAGCACAAATTAAATATACGGGACTTATAAATGCTCTTTTCAGCGATGTTAACCCCGTTCCTGTTAAAACGGCTATGAACCTATTAGGATTAAATGCAGGACCGGTAAGACAGCCGCTTTATCCTATGGACGATAGCGCAATTGATAATCTTAAAAACAAGCTTACCGAATGTGGATTTAAGCTTTAAATTTAAATGGAAGTGAAAAAATGATTAGAACGATAATTTGCGGAGCAAGCGGTAAAATGGGCGGTTTTGTAGCCAACGCTGCAAAAGAAAACGGTAATTTTCAAATTGTTGCAGGAGTTGACAAGGTTAATATCGGTCAGCCCTACCCTATTTTCAGCAAGTTTTCCGATATAAATGTTCCGGCTGATATTATAATTGATTTCTCCCACCCGTCATTGCTTGATAGTATGCTCGAATTTGCCCTGAGCAAAAATATTCCGCTTGTAATTGCTACAACGGGATATAATGATGCTCAAACCCAAAAAATCAAAGATGCGGCAAAAAAGATTCCTGTATTTTTCACCTTTAATTTTTCTTTGGGTGTTAATCTTATCTGTTCGCTCGCTAAAAAAGCGGCGCAGGTTTTGGGTGACGGATTTGATATTGAAATTATAGAAAAACATCATAATCAAAAGATTGACGCACCCTCGGGTACTGCTATTATGCTTGGCAATGCGATTAACAGCGTTTTTGACGATAAAATGAGTTACGAGTATGACCGTCATTCAAAGCGTTCAAAGCGCACTAAAAACGAAATTGGAATGCATTCTATCAGAGGTGGCACAATTGTTGGTGAGCACGATGTAATATTTGCAGGACATGACGAGGTTATAACCGTTTCCCACTCTGCACAGTCAAAAGAGGTTTTTGCCGTTGGTGCTGTCAGAGCCGCAAAATTCCTTTTCCAAAAAGAAGCGGGACTTTATGATATGAATGATGTTATAAGCTTTGAATAATTTTTTAAAAGAGCCGTTTTTTCGGCTCTTTTTTGTATAATTTTAAAAATATCGAACATTCTATTAGAAAAGGAGTTGATAGAAATGTTCGATAAAATTTGTTTGATTTTAAGTATTATCGGTTCACTTAACTGGGGTCTTGTTGGTCTTTTTCAGTTTGATTTAGTTGCCTGGGCATTCGGTGGAATGGATTCGATAATAAGCCGAATTATTTACACAGTTATCGCTTTAGCGGGAATTTGGTGTATTTCCCTTTTGTTCCGTGACAGAACAGAAGCAGGAGATTAAAACCTATTAAACGGCGGTAAGGCTTTTAAAAAAGTTTACCGTCGTTTATTATTTTAATTGTCTTTTTTGCATCATTTTCCATGAGAAAAAGCCGTACATATCATTTATAAAAAAGACGATAAAGCATACTATAACCGAAAGATAGCTTAAATCCGTTAAAGCCGCCATAATCCAGAGTACGATTAAAACAATATCGTTTAAAGCGTATACGAGAGCAAAATAAGGACTGCGCCTGAAGGTTAAATATGCGGCAAGAAAGCTTGTTGTGACCGAAATTGTACTCGGTAAAAGATTTGCAGTACCAAAGAATTTTAAAGTAAAATAAAAGATGATTGTTACAATAATGGTTAAAATCAGCGAAAAGCAAAATTCAAGCTTGCTTATTCTGTTTACTTCAACCTGTGACTTTTTACCCCTATAGGGATTTTTAAGCCAAGATATTAGTGAAAATACAGCCATTGGAGCAGTCATTCCGAGATAGGTAATCATTTCCCCAAAATATGAAAACGTATAGGATATTACCCCATAAAGAATACTGAAAATAATCATTAAAACCTGACCGAACGGATTCCCTTTAGCACAAAAAATCAAAGATGTTACACCAATTAAAGTAGCTAAAAGAGATATATAATTATTCCTATCAAATAATACAAAAAATACCGTTATCAAAAGCACGGAAAAGCACCATAAAAAACACTCGAATTTTGAAAAATATGATAATAACTTTTTAAAATACAAATAAATCATTCCTTTAAAAAAGCACCCGTCACACATCTTCAAAGACCTAACGATGTGTTAACGAATGCTAAACATTCACTACCCGGTGGCAGTATTTATTCTTTTTTATAAAGTATATCATAAATATTTCTAAATTGCAACACAAAAGCCGACGAATTTTATATCGTCGGCTTTTGTGTATAATAGGAAGACTGAAAACTGTTTAATTAACCTAATTTATTTACAACACCTGCAAAGTATTTTTTATATCTTATAAGGTCTTTTAAATTGATAACACCGTCAGCGTATACATCAAAAACGGTAATATCGGCAATTTCGGTATTTATAGTTCCTAACAGATATTGTCTTAATAGTATCATATCGTCGGTTGCAATTTCTCCGTCACCGTTTGCGTCACCGATTACTGCTTGTTTTTCCCACTTTGCATATAGAGTAATATCACTTGTTACAAGTTGTGTGAAATCATATTTTGTTGTGAATTCAGCATCGGTATACCAGCCCGCAAAATTGTAACCGTCCTTTATAGGTACAATTTCGGTTGCGGTTTCGTCATAGAAAGGATACTGCGGCTCAATATAATCTGCCCCGTTAGTATTAAAATTAACCTTAGAACGTACCCTTACACTTTCGCCTACTCCTGCAATTCCAAGACAAAGTTCATCAAGAATACCATTGAAATAATTTGAAGATGTAATTAAATTCTTTGCATTTGTATCTGCGGTATTGTTAATATAAATTCCAACCTTACTTGAAGCAGGTTCTGTACCTTCAGATGTACCAACCGATAAACCATCTCGCTTAAAGGTAACAAGATTATTTTTATCTTGTGTTATTGTTATATGATACCATTCGTTTGTGTTCCAGTTAAGCGTACTGCTTGAATTCTCTTTGCCTTGAGTAATTAAAACAATTTGACCGCTTGCGTTTACTTTAACACCCCAATATATAAGCTTGTTATAGTTACTGCGAAGAATAATTATCTGTTCACGACCGGTCGTGACTGGATTTTCGTTAAATTTAACCCAGAAATCATATTCGGTTGTTCCTACAAGGCGTGGTGACATACGTATTGCATAATCATAAGCATTTGTTGTTGAGGAATTCATCTTAAGAGTATCATTTATAGAATTAAAGTTAAGACCTGCACCAACAAAGCCTTTCACCCATTCGGTAGAATCAGATATTGTTGCTCCAAAATCGTATGCACTGTATTTACTGCTAATATAATTGTGAGTACTTTGTGTACCTATTGCAGAGCCTGAACCCTCATTAAAGTTGTAATAGATAAATGATTTTGTGGGTGTTTTTGTTTCTGTTCTGCCGAAATCAACCCAACCTGCATAAAGCGCAAAATCGGTTGTAACAGGTGTAGTAAAATCGTATTTGTTTGTGCATTTGCTATCTGTATACCAACCTGCGAAAATGGCATTTTCTTTTGTAGGGGCGGTGGGTTCTGTTGCGGTGTTATTTAACTTCACATACTGCGGAGCAACAATATTACCGTCTGCAACAAATGTAACCTTACCTACCTGACGAATACTATCGCCACTTCCCTTTCCGCCGATTGTCAGTTCGTCGATAGCGCCGTTAAAGTAGTTGTTTGAATTAAAGAATTTTCCGTCATTTATGCAAATACCGGTTTTAACATAGATTGCACTGCCTACCGTTCCGACTGCACCAACATCAATGCTATCACGCATAATTGTGATGACATTTGATGAATTTCTTATTATGGAAATATGATACCATTCGTTTGTATTCCAATCGAGCGAATTACTGTATGTCCAAGAAGCACCCCAACAATATCCTATCTGACCGTCAGTATTTACCTTAACTCCGTAAGGAATGTTTGCCGACGAGTGATTTTTTGCGAATATCATCTGTTCACGGTCTTTAGGGTTATCATAAAATTTAACCCAGAAATCAAACTCGGTCTGTCCGCCGAAAATTCCCTTTGTAACATTCAGTCCGATAGCATCCTGGTCTTCGTCTGCAACTTTTACCATAGAAAGTCCGTCATCGAGGCTGTCGAATTCAAGTGCCGTACCAACAACACCGTCTACCCATTCGGTAGAATCTGTAATATTGGCATTAAGGTCATTTGTAGCAGCGATTGTTCCTATAGTAGAATAGGTAGAAACATAGGTTCCTTCTGCCTCATCAAAATTGTAGTATACAACCGATTTTACGGGAGTTACGGCATATACCTTTCTTGTAATGTTAAAGGTTACGATGTCACTTCCGAATTCATTTGTTGCGGTAACAGTAAATGTATATTTGCCGTTTTTAAGTGTTGCAGGAATATAAACAACACCAAATTTGTCTATTGTTGTGCCGTCGGGTGCGCCGGAAATTGTGAAGCTTACGGGACGAGTACCGCTAAAG
>JAZQHX010000010.1:0-1951 GCA_045540835.1 Acutalibacteraceae bacterium
AATATCTCTCCAACTCCTTGGCTCACAGAACGACATGGCTACGATCCGACTTCTTCTGTCCGTTCATCATTTCCTGAATAAAGCCCTCGGTCTTACCTACCGCCTTTTGCTGACGGATAAAGTATTTAGCCGAACCGCCGCCCACCTTTTTGGTAACGAGCATAAGCATAAATACTCCGACTATTACAATGAGGGTCATATACAAACTGTACCACAGCATTATAAAGAATACCGTTATTACAATAAGACCTGCCTGCAAAAACGCAGGAATAGCCTGAGATACAAGCTGACGCAAGGTATCAATATCGTTGGTGTAATGGCTCATAATATCGCCGTGCTTGTGTGTGTCAAAATACTTAATCGGTAGGTTCTGCATACCCGAAAACATATCCTTACGGGTTTTACTCAAAAATCCCTGCGTAATATAAGCCATAAGCTGGGTATAGGTAAAGAAGGATATTAGAGAAATCAGATAGAAAACACCTAAAGTAATGATTTTAGGCAATATTTCGTCCTTAGCAGATGCCCAATCCTGACTAATATACCATTTTTCAATAAGGGCAATAATCTGCTGATTAAATATAGCAGGTAAAGTGTTTACAATTGCAGAAAAAATGATACAGCAAATTGTAAGCGGCATTAAAACGGGATAGCTTTTAAAAAGCATCTTAAGCACTCTTTTAAGAGCACCGGGGTTGAATTTCGGCTTAGGTCTTCCGACATTTCCCCTCATTGGAGGCATACCTTTACTCATCACTGTCACCTCCGTTTGACTGCTGTTCGTAAACCTCACGGTAAATTTCGCTGCTTTGTAAAAGTTCATTATGGTTGCCGACAGACGCAATCTGTCCGTTTTCCATAACAATTATAAGGTCAGCGTCCTGCACAGAGGAAATTCTTTGTGCAATTATAATCTTAGTGGTTTCAGGAATAAATTCCTTAAAGCCTTTACGGATAAAAGCGTCCGTTTTTGTATCAACAGCGCTTGTCGAGTCGTCCAAAATAAGAATTTTCGGATTTTTAAGAAGCGCACGTGCAATACAAAGTCTCTGCTTTTGTCCGCCCGATACGTTAGTACCGCCCTGCTCTATATAGGTATCGTACTTTTCGGGGAAGGTTTCAATAAACTCGTCTGCCTGAGCCAGTTTACATACATACTCGATTTCCTCATCAGTAGCATTTTCGTTACCCCAGCGCAGGTTTTCCTTTATTGTGCCAGAGAAAAGCTGATTTTTCTGCAACACCATTGCAACGGAATCACGTAAGGTTTTAATATCGTAATCCTTAACGTCAATACCGCCTACCTTTACAGTACCCTCTGTGGCATCGTAAAGTCTGGGAATAAGCTGTACCAAAGACGATTTACTCGAACCTGTACCGCCTATAATACCGACCGTCATACCCGATTTTATAGTAAGATTTATATTTTCGAGTGCATTTCTTTTAGCTTTTTCGGAATACTTAAAGTTAACGGCTTCAAAAGAAACAGAGCCGTCTTTTACTTCATAAATCGGATTTTCAGGGTTCTGCAAAGCAGATTCCTCGTTTAAAACCTCACAAATACGCTTCATTGATTCGATAGACATTGTAATCATAACATAAATCATCGAAAGCATCATAAGCGACATTAAAATCTGCACACCATAGGTAAGCATTGCGGAAATCTGTCCTACGTCTACCTTTGTTCCACCAGAAGAAATAACAAGGAAAGAGCCGATTAAAAGAATACCTACCGTATTAAAATACATACAGAACTGCATTATCGGAGAGTTAAGTGCTACAATTCTTTCCGCCTTTGTAAAGTCACGGCAAATATCGTCCGACGCATAATTGAATTTATCCTTTTCAAACTGTTCTCTCGAAAAGCCCTTAACAACACGCATACCACGCACATTCTCTTCGATTGATTCGTTTAAAGTATCGTATTTTTTGAATACACGTCTGAAAGCAG
>JAZQHX010000011.1:0-11753 GCA_045540835.1 Acutalibacteraceae bacterium
CCCGTTTCCTCGTGATAGTCACCGGCTACGAGTATGTAATATTCGCAGGGCTTCACCATTCCGATTGCAGTTCTCGGATAATTTTTACTGCCTACCGGGTGTGTGAAATTTATAACCTCGGTTCTGCGTTTTTCGCCGTCACTTATCATAAGCGGGTCGTATGTTGTCCAGCTCTCAACCACTCCGAAAGCAATCAAATCCTCGGCGGTATACCCTTTTTCGGGCGAATAAATAGTGCCGTCCTTTAAAAGACAGATTTCATTTCCCGTAGTCACGGTATTCGGCGTACCTACGGATACTCCGTTTTTAATTACGGGGCGGTCGCCTTTTGGTTTCCCCGTTGACCAGTCAAAATAACTGCCGTTTATACCTAAAATCCAGTTAAGCCTTTTTGAAGCATCGGTAGGCTTTTCAAATCCGCCGAAGCTGCCGTTTGCAAGTCCGCCCTTTATCTGGTCGGGCGACTTAATAACAATGTGAGCCAGCCAGTAAATATTATTTCCCGGAGTTTTATATTGCTTCATATCAATTTTCACGGTTCGGCTTTTGTAGTAATACTCGGTATTGCCCCTTTGGGGATATTTTTCGTCCTGTACGGGAGCTGCAATACTGTCGCTCGGGTAGGTAGGAAAAGAGGGGGTGTCCGGGCTTTGCGAAACGGAGTTATCAAAATCGGAAACAACCGAGGAATTGTCTTTCGATACCGTACTATCACGGCTTGTTTCTTTGTCAGAACTGCTTGTAACGGTATTTTTTGAGGAACTCTCGTTTTTAGTGTCTGATACGACAGAAGATTCGTTTTTCACGGTACTTTGCTCCTTTTCGGGGTTTGTGTCAGGCTCGTTTTGTGAAGCGGCAGAGCTGTTTGGTTTTCTGCTTTTCTTTTTTATTATCTTTGTTTCGCCGCAACCGCAAAGTATTAACGCAATACAGAGAAAAAGCGAAAAAAAATTTAAAAGTCTTATTTTCATTTAAAAACCTACTTAAATTCAATGTATACAATATAATAATATCCCAAAAAAATATTATTGTCAATGCATAATAAAACGGTATTTACGGCATTGTTATATATTACAGAAAAATATATAAAAATCACATTGACAATCTATTTTGGTAGTGCTATAATAACGAACGTTTGGAGATGAATAGATTATGAATACATTATTATCGGTTTCCGTAGCATTGCTTACGGGACTTCTTATGACAAGACTTTTCAAGCCTTTGAAATTGCCCGATGTAACGGCGTATTTAATAGCAGGTGTACTAATAGGTCCTTACTGTATCGGCAGGCTTTCAATAGGCGGATTGGGCTTCGACTCTATGGATGCAGTTCACGCTTTGGGATTGGTGTCTGATGTAGCCCTCGGTTTTATCGCCTTTTCAATCGGAAGCGAATTCCGTTTAGAAGAACTTAAAAAGACGGGTAAGCAAGCCTTTGTAATAGGTGTTTTTCAGGCTTTGGTTGCTACGCTGGTTGTAGATTTGGCGTTGCTTGCGGTACACTTTATTATGCCCGATAAACTGTCAGTTCCTCAACTTTTGGTTTTAGGTGCAATTGCAACGGCTACCGCTCCTGCCGCTACCTTGATGGTTGTCCGTCAGTACAAGGCAAAAGGTCCGCTTACTAAGCTTTTATTGCCTATTGTTGCGCTCGACGATGCTGTGGGTCTTATAGTTTTTGCCGTTTCCTTTGGTATAGCAAAGACCATTTTAAGCGGCGATGTGGATATGGTATCAATCCTTGTTAATCCGTTGGTTGAGATTGTCTGCTCACTTATACTCGGTGCAGTTATGGGTGCTGTTCTGACATTGCTCGAAAAAATGTTCCATTCAAATACCAACCGTCTTAATATGACGATAGCTTTTGTATTTTTAACCGCTTCGCTTTCGATGCTGGACTTCCATATAGGGCCCGTTCACATCAGCTTTTCGTCACTTCTTGTTTGTATGATGCTGGGAACGGTTTTCTGCAATATCTGTCCGTTGTCGCACGACCTTATGGAGCGTTCGGACAAATGGACGTCGCCCCTTTTGGCGCTTTTCTTTGTAATAAGCGGCGCCGAATTGGAGCTTGGCGTATTTGCCGATATTGCGATTGTAGGCATTGGTGTTGTTTATATTCTGTTCCGTTGCGTGGGTAAATATTTCGGTGCGTATATAAGCGCTGTTGCTACTAAGTGCGAGCCGCAAATCTGCAAATATCTGGGTATAACCCTTTTCCCGCAGGCGGGCGTTGCGCTGGGTATGTGCGGAATAGTCGCTTCCTCTACCGATTTCGGAAATGAAGGCGCACTTATAAGAAACATCACCCTTTTTGCAGTGCTGATTTATGAGCTTGTAGGTCCCTTGATGACACGTCAGGCACTAACTAAAGCAGGCGAAATCAAGCCCATTCCTCACGAAGTTAAAAACCGCCGTCAAAATAAACTCCAAGAGCTTAAGAATAAGTAAAACGAAAAAGCACGTTTCTGTAATAGAAGCGTGCTTTTAGTATATATGTGGAATTTAAAATATTTATGCTGTATATTCATTTTTTGATTTTAGCCATTTTTACGGCGGCTGTGATAGCTGTAACAATTAAGTTTATTGCGCATTGGAATAATACTATCACCATACCGGCAATCGGTGTCAGGGAATCATTACTTATGTTATGGTAATACAAATATGTAGTCACATATCCGCAACAAACCGAGCAAAAGAGAATATAGGTTTGCAAGGATATATAATGTAAGATTTTATTGCAGTTTTTAAAGTTCAAAAAGGAAAGCAGAGCAAAAATCGGTATAAAAAGGTAAATATCGTCTAATCCGCCGGTTATATAAAATATACCGTTTAATAAAAAAGGAAGCGTGTTAATTAAAATAAGTAAAATCCACTTGTATTTTGCCCAGAGTTTTTTCATACAATCCCTCCGTGAATAAATAATACAAAATCAAAAATCCACCGATTTTCATCAGTGGATTTTTGATTTTGGTCTGAGTGGCGGGCGTTGACGCCACGGCCTCTACCACCCCAAGGTAGCGCGCTACCAATCTGCGCCACACCCAGATATATAAGATTATTTATTGAAATTTATAAAAAACAGACGATTTTACTTTAAGCGCGCCCCGCTTACTCTTGCGGTGCCCGAAATTTTCTCAGTCTTGGGGCGACTGAAAATTTCGACCGCTACGCCTTTTTCGCTTCCCTTTATCTGCCGCAGGCAGCGGTCAGCTCAAAACTACCAATCTGCGCCACACCCAGATATATTAAGTAATAGGTAATAGTGAATAGTGAAAAAGTGAGTAAAAAGTTGGTAGTAGTATTTGCGAAGAAAAGCTACTCATTTCTCACAGCAAATACTATTATAGCACGAAAAACCGATTTGTCAACAAAAAAATTCGGAGCCGAAGAAATTTTTTCGGCTCCGCAATAATTTTAGTCAGCAAAACCGGATTCTACTAATGCTACAAGACCGTCTAAGGCTTCTTTTTCGTCAGAGCCGTCAACAATAATCTTAATTGTTGTACCGCCTACAATACCGAGAGAGAGAACACCTAAAAGGCTCTTTGCGTTCACCTTTCTTTCATCCTTCTCAACCCAGATAGAGGACTTATATTCATTAGCCTTCTGAATGAAAAAGGTTGCAGGACGTGCATGTAAACCTACCTGATTGTGAATAACAACATCTTTAACGCACATTGTAAAATCTCCTTAATGTTTGTATTTAAACATAGCCCTTGTCGAATTTTGTCACTGTTGTGACGATGTTTATGTTCCTATTATACCACATTAAATGCTTTAGTCAATTATTTGTGAATAAGTTCTAATAATTATCCAACTTTGGGCTAAGACAAGCTTTAGTGTTTGTGCAGATTTACCACAGCGTTCAGGGCTGTTTTCCGAACTTTGCCATTAGTTTACGGTCTTTTTCGGACAAATCTGTTTCTTTTAGCATATCGGGTCGTCTTTCGATTGTGGCTTCAATAGATTTAACCCTGCGCCAGCCGTCAATATTAGCGTGATTTCCCGACAGCAAAACCTCGGGAACGGCACGTTCGTGCCAAACGGACGGCTTTGTGTATTGCGGATACTCAAGAAGTCCTGCAAAATGGCTTTCCTCTTCAAAGCAAATATCGCTCGAAAGTACACCCGGCAGCATTCTGCATACGGCATCAGCCACCGTCAAAGCAGGCAGCTCTCCGCCGGTCAACACATAGTCGCCGATTGAAATTTCCTCGTCCACAATTTCGTCTATTACACGCTGGTCAATGCCCTCATAATGCCCACAAAGCAAAACCACTCTATCGAGCTTTGACAGCTCCACCGCCTTTTTTTGCGTAAAGGTTTCGCCCTTTGGTGACATATATATAAGCCTTGGTTTGGGCTCGTCCTCATTATAAAGGCTTTTATAGCAGTTGTAAATCGGGTCGGCCGCCATAATCATACCCATTCCGCCGCCATAAGGGGTATCGTCTACCTTATTCCACTTATTTCCCGAAAAATCACGGATATTTGTGCAGACAATTTCCACCTTGCCTGCCGCTCTTGCTCTGCCTATTATGCTCTCACTCATTACCGTTTCGCACATTTCGGGGAAAAGGGTAAGAATATCAATCCGCATCGTCAAAAATCCCCTTCATAGGTCTGATAGTGACCGCCTCGTTATCGGTATCAACAGAGACGATAACCTCGTCGATTGCAGGTACAAGGTACTCTTTTCCGTCACGTGTTATGTGCCAAACGTCGTTAGCGCCCGTCTCGGATATATCGGTAATCTTACCTAAATTATCGCCCGAATCGGCATCGGTAACGTTACAGCCCAAAAGGTCGGTTACAAAATATCTGCCCTTTGGAAGATGGGCATCGTTTCTGTCAATATAAATAACCTTTCCACGAAGTTTTTCTGCGGCTTCAATTGTGTCTACGCCCTTTACCGCCATTAAAACCACGTTACCGTGCGGCTTTACCGAAGTGGCACTCACCTTTTCGTTTCCCGTATCATCAAGATAAAAGGTTTTAAAGCTTGCTAAAAACTCGCCACTGTCCGCCCAGGGCTGTACACGTAGCATTCCCTTTACGCCGTGTGTGCCTACAATTTTTCCTGTTTCTATATACTTCCTTTTCATAAATCCTCCGCTATTTAACCGTTTCGTAAACTCCCACACCGAAAGCTCCCGGTCCTACGTGACAAGAAATGCTTATAGGCAGGGCAAATAATTTAATATCATAGTCGGGGAAACGTGCTTTTAATGAATCGAGGATTCCTTCCGACTGGGACTTTATTCCCGAATAAGCCGCAGCTATTTTAATATTCTTCCCACTAAAACGGGTTTTGATGTCATTTTCAATTCCGTCAAATATAGCCTCGGCGGCGGCATTCATTCCACGCACCTTTTTATAGGCATCAAGCTTTTCACCCTGAATCTGCAAGACGGGTTTTATTCCTAAAAGTGTTCCTATTGCCGCTCCTGCCGCAGTTACTCTGCCGCTTTTTTTAAGGTGTTCCAAAGTATTTACCGCAATGTAAATTGAAGCAGAAAGTGCCTTTTGCTCCAATTCTTCGGCAATTTTATTCGCTTCCATTCCGCTGTCCCTTAAAGCTATGGCATCTAAAACCGCCGAACGCAGTGTAACCGAAATGCGCTTGTTATCCACCACGAGTACTCGTCCGTCATAATCCTCTGCCAGCATTTTAGCTGTGCTGTAGGTTCCGCTAAGACCAGAAGACATAGGAAGATAAATTGCGTAATCGTTATCCTTTAAAGCCTTGTCCCAAACTTCGGTAAGCGCTCCGGGGGAGGGTTGAGAAGTGGAAACAGCGGCGCCTGCAGTCATTCTGTGAAAAAATTCCTCGTAATCAAGACTGCCGTATTCAAAAAATTCTTCACCGTCTACAAAAAAAGGCATTTTAAGCAGGTAAACTCCTAAATTTTTAGCCTCAGTAGGAGTTATTCCGCTGTTAGTATCGGTAATTATGGCAATTTTTTGCATAAATTTCCTCCAAAAAGAATACTAATCAGTAATAGTTTTTCTGTTTGTTTATAAAAATATTTGTTTTAACAGTTTGAAATCTTTGGTATTATTTTCCGCAGCTTTGACAGCTTTTAAACAGCTTGTCTGTATCGAGCCGCCTTTCCTCTTTGTTTTTAATGAATCCGATTTTTTGAAAAAAATCTTCGGGTACGGTATCGTCATAAAATGAATCGGTCACAAATCGCTCGGTGGCTACGTGCAGGGTACTGCGTAAAATCCCGTCTGCCAAAGCGATGTCATCTAAAGGCTCTATATACCTTATCACCATTTTATCCGACAAATCATAAAGGCAAACCCCTAAAACCTCGTCACCGTTTTTGCATAAAACACAGCCCGAATTTTCGTTTGAGGTTAGTCCTTTAGCTTCAAAAAAATCTGCAATTTCCTTTTTATTGTCCAACGGGAAAAGACTAAGCATTATATTTCACTTCCTTGGATGTTTTTGGAAATATTTGTAAGTCGGCGCATTTCCTTTTCGTTTAATGGGCGCCACTTACCCTGCGGCAGCATACCCATTTTAACGCCCGCAATCTCGGTGCGCTTAAGGCGGATAACCTCTAATTTTACTTCTTCGCACATACGGCGAATCTGGCGGTTTCTGCCCTCTTGTATTACAAAAATCAAAACTGTTCTGTCAGGCTTTCTGTCAGCTACAAAAACGTCGCAAGGCAGAGTTTTTCTGCCGTCAAGCACGATTCCTTCACGCAAGGCTATGAGCTTTTCATCGTCCAATTCACCCTTAACGGTTACACGATAGGTCTTATTAACATGGGCTGACGGGTGGGTTAAATTGTTGGCGAACTCACCGTCATTAGTCATAAACAAAAGCCCTTCGGAATTGCGGTCAAGCCGTCCTACGGGGAAAACCTTTACCCCCACATCAGCTACTAAATCGTTTACACACTTTCTGTCAAGCTCGTCTTTGGTGGTGGTTACAAAACCACGGGGCTTGTGAAGCATTATGTAAACCTTTTCCTTTTGAGGTATTACCGTTTTTCCGCTTACCGTTACCTTATCTCTTTTAGGGTCTACCTTGTCTCCAATGTGCGCAATTCTTCCGTTTACACGCACCTTGCCGTTTTCTATTAACTCCTCTGCCTTTCTGCGTGAAGCAACACCGCAAATTGACAGATGCTTTTGCAGTCTTATTTTATTATCCTTCATTTATTTCTCCCAAATACCTAAAAATATATATCTTAAATTTTCCGCAAAATCCTGCAGGAAACTGCGTTTTGAGGGCTTTGCTGTTATTTTATTATCACTTAAAAGCTCGGTTTGCTTTACTACTGTGTCACCCTTGCTGTAAACCACACTTCCTATTTTCTCGCCCTTGCTTACAGGTGCATAAACAAATTCAGGCAGATTTATCTGTGAGGTAATTTGCTCGTTTTCAAGGCTTGAGAATGTAGCCGAGGGAATCGAAACCGTAATGCTTTGCTGTGTTCCGCCTATTACGGGAATGCTTATACTCTGCCTTTCGGGTTTGATTTCGGTAAGCTTTACCTGATTTAAGCCGTACTGCAAAAGGGCAGTATGGTCCTGCCAGTCGTTGGGGTCGTTCAAGGTTACGGCAATTACAAATTTACCGTCCCTTTTTGCCGCTGTTACAAGGCATCTGCCCGATTTTTTTGTAAATCCCGTTTTGACACCTACTGCCCCGTCAAAGGTTTTCAGCAGTCGGTTGTGGTTAGTAAGGGTGCGTTTATAAGGGGGATTTCCGTAGCAAAGCGTTGCCGATTTACTTGCCGCCGCTTTAGAGAAATCCTCGTTTTGCAGAGCATAACGTGCAAGCAGGCTCAAATCGTAAGCCGTGGTATAATGGCTCTCCCCGTCAAGCCCCGAAGGGGTATCAAAATGGGTGTTTTTAAGTCCCAATTCTGCCGCCTTGTCATTCATCATTTTAACAAAGCCGTCCACCGTACCGCCCAATATATAAGCCGTAACGTTAGCCGCATCGTTGCCCGAAGCTAACATCATTCCGTAAAGCAGGTCGTGAAGTGTTACCTTGTCACCGCCTAAGAGTCCCATAGACGAGCCTTCAACACGCAGCATTTCCGGGGTTACAGTAATCTCTCTCGAAAGCTCTCCGTTTTCACAAAGCAGTAGCGCTGTCATAATCTTGGTGGTACTCGCCATAGGCAGTCTTTTATCCGGGTTGTGGGAATATATAATCTCCCCCGTATCGCCGTTTATAAGCACCGCCGCTTTTGCCGAAGTGCCGACCGCCGAAGCCTTGAATACAGGAATGACAATCAAAAAAGTTAAAATCAAGCAAAAAAGTCTTTTCAAAAATACCACCTCAACTAAAATATATTAGTTGAGTGTATTTTCTATTCCTTATCCCCTTTTTTAGAGAAGATTTCTTTTGCCTTTTCCACAATTTCGGGTGCCATGGAAATAGCCTTTTCGACCGTAGTCAAATCGTTGTAAACGGGCATCATTTTAACGTCTGTACCACGGATAGCTATAAATGCTACCGGCACTACCGTAACGCCTGCTCCGCCGCCACCGCCGAAAAGCTGACCCGAAGTTTTGGAGGGGAAATCGCTGCCGCCGGTAGCCAGACCGAAAGAGACACGTGACACGGGTACTAAGGTCACCTCACCTACGGTTATAGGTGTGCCTGTGACAATGTCAGCATCTACCATAGCACGCAGTTTTTCCATTGTAACGTCCATAATTCCTTTGATGTTGCTTTCACTCATTGTATATCTTCCTCGTTTAAGAAATTTTTATATTTAGTATATACCTTAAAAGCTGATATTAGCAAAAAGAATATCCTTGTTTTAAGCTTTAGAGAAATGTCAAACTCGGCAGTAGGTGAGCCGAAATCACTCGAAACATTTATTTTTTTAAATTCAACATTTCTTGCAGTATCGAAAAACGCCAATACAGGGTAAACCACCGAGCATATTTCACCGTATTTTATTGCAGTTTGTGCCGCATCGTCAGTACCGTAAATCAGGTTAAGGCAAATGCTTTTGATTTTTATATGCTTTAGCAGTTTTTTTACATCGTCCAGGCAATCCTTGAAAAATAAGAAAAGCTTTTTTACAGCCCCTACAAAGCCGTACTTTTTCTTTAAAGCTTTAAAGATTGTTTTTGCCGTATTTTCTTGTGGCTCCTTTTTTGTTTCCCCGTCTTTTTCTTCCGATTTATGCGCTTCTTTAGGCTCGGCTTCTTTTAATTCGTAAACCTTTATCCCAAGGAATTTTATTTTTACAAAAAAATCCTCTTTAAATTTAAGGTGCGCCGTAACGGGCAGGAACAGTATACCTGCAATTATAAGGAGAACCGCTCCTATAATTCCCAAAAGAATATATAGAAAAATCAATTTTCCGTCTCCTCGCTGTCACCTACCGAAATTTCATCGGACATCTGCAATTGCTCGCCTAAATCGGTAGTCTCCTGCTCCTTTTGCGGAAGCGGAGGTAGCTCGGATAAATCGCTTAACGAAAAGCATCTTAAGAAATTCTTTGTAGTGCCGTACAAAAGTGGTTTTCCGGGAAGCTCTAATCGTCCACGCTCCTCTAAAAGTCCCTTTTCGATAAGGGTGGTAACAACGCCCGAGCAGTCAACGCCACGCACCTGCTCTATAAAGGATTTTGTGACCGGCTGATTGTAGGCAACCACCGCCAAAACCTCAAGTGCGGCAGGAGAAAGCGGTGTTCTGCGGCGAATGTCAAACGCACGCTTTATATATAACGCAAATTCCTCATTTGTAGCCAACTGATACATATTTTCAAGTCTTACAATGTGTAGTCCGCTGTTGTTTTTCTTCAGCTTCTTTGAAAGAGCGTCCATTGTTTTTATAACCTCATCAGGCGAGATTTCAAACACCTGAGCAAAGCGCTCTATACTCATCGGCTCGCCCGAAGCGAACAGCACCGCCTCAAATGCGGACAAAAGTTCTTTATCGTTCATCTGTTTTTATGCCCTTTCTGGAGTGTAATCTGTGAATTTTCGCCGTCACCCTCAATTTTAACACGGTTTGCCTTGCAAAGCTCCAATACGGCTAAAAAGGTGGCTACTAATTCCGAGCGGCTGTTTGCCGTTTTGTAAAGCCCCGAAAGCTTACATTTTCCGCCCTTTAAAAGGTTTCTTATAACAAAAACAATTTTGGTTGATACCGCAACTATTTTTTTAGCGACTATTTTGGTGAAGGGTGTACTGTCAGGCGGTAGCTTGCGTTTTCCTCTGCCAACGGCGTTAAGGTAGGATTGAAGCATTAAGTCGCTGTCGTGAACAAGCTCATAGGTCTTGTCAAAATCGTATTCTGTCGGTCGTCTTACAAATTTATCAAAACCGCTTTGCATGGTAGAAAGCGTTTTTGCAATCTGCTGACATACCATATATTCGAGCAGTTCGCCCACAAGCTCGTCTTTGAGCTGTACTATCTCGTCGTGCCGAGGAAGCAGGCTGACCGTTTTTATATAAAGCAGACGTGACGCCATCTCCAAAAACTCGCTCGAAAGCTCCATTTCCTGCTCCTCGAACTGCTTTATCTGGTCTAAATACTGGTCTATAAGCACCATAAGCTCAATTTCATAAATATTAAGTTTATTTCTTGCTATTAGCTGTAACAGCAAATCAAGCGGCCCTTCAAAGCCCTCTATCTTATAATTTAATGTATTTTCCATCTATAAAATCCTTTAGCCAAAAAATGAAAAGGGGAAATATGCAATATTTGAAAGCAAGCTCCATACGGCATTTGCGGCATAATAAAGAGGTTTATCCAAAACGTCCGAAAAGATAAGTACCATTACAAATAAGTGAATATACTGCTCGTACTGCATAATCAGGTTATAATATCTGTATGGCAAAAAGGCTGTCAGCAGTCTCGAACCGTCAAGCGGAGGAATCGGTAAAAGATTGAATACCGCAAGATATATGTTTATCCAGGCAATCTGCGTGAAAAAGAATGCCACATAAGATAGTATTTCGAGCATTTTAAGGGTGGTTATGGGAATAAGCCCGAGCAGATTCGTTATAAGTAAGCAGATTAAGGCTACAATCAGGTTAGAAATAGGACCTGCCGCCGCTACAAATGCCATACCTACCTTGGGGTTTTTAAAGGAACGCATATTAACCTGCACCGGCTTTGCCCAGCCGAAGCCGAAAAGAATAATAAAGGCGGCTCCTATCCAGTCAATATGAGCAAAGGGATTCAAGGTTATTCTTCCCTGCCAGCGTGGGGTTTTATCCCCTAATTTTTCGGCAATAAAGCCGTGGGCAAATTCGTGAACGGGCAGGGTGAGGAAAATTACTGCCAAAGAGGACATAAGCGCTACTATTACGCTTATAAAATCAATATCTCCGCCCGAACGTATAATATCTATAATCAAAACAAACACCTTCCGAAAGATATACTAATCCAACATAATGAAATATTATACACCAAAATCAAAATAATTACAAGTAAAACTGTGGTATAAGTTAATCTGAAAGTGTTTTAAAAAGGAAAAAACCGCATTTTTGCGGTTTTGAATCCAAGTGCTAAGCTTGTTAGCGGCTTTATTGTAACAATAACTAATCAATACAAGGAAGAAAGGCGCATCAGCGATTTTTTTGTTAAATAGAGGCAGATATTTATTTTAGCAAGCGATGCCGAAAAATACAGGAAATAGGAAAATCCGTCAAGACGGGTGAAAATTTTGCCTACCGTTACGGTGCTTATTGCCGATGCATAAGGATAGGAAAGCTTGCCTGCAAGTGGAGCGGAAAAAAGCAGAATTGCG
>JAZQHX010000012.1:0-4418 GCA_045540835.1 Acutalibacteraceae bacterium
TTAAAGATAAAAAAACACAGCCGTTGACGGGAAACGGTAGTGTGATGTATAATAATATCAGTGGTTCGATTCAGTCTAAGGAGGTACTATGAGAATCGAACAAAAAAGCATTGCTTTTGCTTATTTTAGGTTGTCACGTGAAGAAGCGCAGAAAGGCGAGTCTTCGAGTATTACAAATCAGCGAATGATTGTATCTAACTATTGCAGGCAGAACGGAATATCTTTAGTGAGAGAATTTGCAGATGACGGTTATTCGGGCGGTAATTTTGACCGACCGGCTTTCAGGAATATGCTGACAGAACTTGAAAAAGGATTGGCTAATACTGTTATTACAAAAGACTTGTCACGTCTTGGGCGTGATATGAGGGAGTCAAGCTATTATGCCGAGCAATTTTTCCCCGAACACTCTGTAAGATACATTGCAATTGCCGATAATTTTGACAGCGAACGGGAAAATATTATGGCGCCCTTTCAGTTTGCAATGAATGAGGTATATCTTCGTGACGGTTCACGAAAGGTAAAGGATGTCCTTAAAAACAAAAGGGAAGAGGGACTTTACTGTGCTTGCCCACCTTATGGCTACAAAAAGGCAGAGCGCAATAAAAATCAGCTTGTGCCTGACGAAATGACCGCTCCTGTGGTAAAAAGGATTTTTAATGCCGCCGCAAAGGGTGATTCTTCAAGAAAAATTGCAATGGATTTGAATGAGGACGGCATAATTCCGCCACTAAAATACAGGGTGCTGTACCGAGATAATTTTAGTGATGAGGGTGCTGCGAGGGCATCCGATTTATGGAATTACACAACAGTAAAACGAATACTCAAGAATCCTGTTTATTTAGGTCATACCATGCTTGGAAAGACCAAAAAGGCAAGTGTTAAATCTAAAAAGAAAATCGCTGTACCTAAAACCGATTGGGCGGTGACAGAGAATACACACGAGGCATTGGTAAGCGAGGAAACTTTTAAGCGAGCTAAAGAAAATATGGGCAAAGGCACTCGTAATTTTACAGGATATGAGCATATCAGAAAGAGTATTTTTTCGGGTGTTGCTTATTGCGAATTATGCGGTCACGCTCTTTGCTCTTGCGGTACGGTTTATAAAGGAGAAAGAGAAAAGTACTGGTATCTATCCTGCATAAATAAGCGCAAGGATATAACCAATCCTTGTAAGGGAACCAGAATCAGGTATGCCGACCTTATAAATCTTGTAACAGATGACCTTAATTCTCTGATTGCTTTGACAGATAGTGAAATTAGCAGTATTGTTGAAAGTGTGATGAAAACTGAAAATTCCGATGAAGCCGAAAATGCAAAAAGAGTCCGCAAAGAAAAAATAAATGCACGGCTTAATATTATTGATAAAATTATACCCAAACTATATGTAGATAATGCTGAGGGTAGGCTGGATGATGAAAGACTTAGTTCTATGGTGGATGATTTGCAGAAAGAGTCAATTAACCTTAAAACAGAATTAGCCGAGCTTCGGGATGATGCAGTGACAAACAGCAAGAGCGACAACTATAAAATGTTTTTCGAGCTTACAAAAAAATATACCCATATCGATACGCTTGACAGAGAAACTCTGCTTACCTTTATTGATAGAATTGAGGTAGGACCCAAAATTCTGCCTGAAGGTAAGGTCAAAGCAAGTCATAGAAATTCTGAATTTCAGCAGTCGATACGAATATTTTATAAGTTTGTGGGTGAAATGGACGAAATCAACAAAATTCAATAAATATGTAATAAAACTCAACCGTTTTAAGATGGGACAGGGACATCAAGGTCGTTAGCTGCTTCCATCTTAAAACGGTTGAGGGCATCTTTAGCCTCAGGTACTACATACTTAGACATGATAATTTCTCTCCTAAAATAATTTGTTTTTGCGTTTGCAAAATTATCTTATGCCGCAAATAAAAAATTATAATAGGTAATTTTTGAGTATTTTGTAATTTTTTGCGAAATAAAGTTTCAGCAATTTGCGCTCTAAAATCTCTTGAAATGAATAAAACTTTTTATAAAAAAACGTCTGTAACGCAAGGTACAGACGTTTTAAAACATTATTTAATTTCTTCAAATGCTTTAAGCCATAGTCTCTTGATAAGTTCGTGGCCGTTGGAATTCGGGTGCACACCTTCAAGTGTCCAGAACTCAGCAGGAGCAGATTTTAAAGCCTCGTCGAAAGCAGGCTGCAGGTCAACAAGGGGTAAAGAATACTTTTGGGCAATCTTTCTTGCAACGTCCGCCTTTTCGGCAACATCACGTTTAAAGAAGTCCCATCTGGTGGGATTTTCTTCCGTGTTGCAGGTGGCGGTACTTTCAAGTACAAAGGGAGCGATAATCATAAGCTTAATATCGGGAAGAGCTTCCTTGATTTCGTCTATAAGCATTGTGTAAATCTTCTCGAATTTATCGGTGGCAACTCCGTTATTGGAAGATACCTCGTGCCAGGTATCGTTAACACCTATGTAAATACTGGCATAGTCGGGCTTTAAGTTAATAAAATCAGCCTTTATTCTCGCATACAAATCAACGATTCGGTTTCCGCTTATACCTCGGTTAAAGCAGGTGTATTCGCCTGGGTAATCAACACCCAAAGAACCCTTGACAAAAGCCGCATAACCGTTACCTAAATTGTGGTTCACATCGTCTCTGGCTCTGCCGCAATCGGTTATAGAGTCACCTTGAAATAATATAATCTTTGACATTTTTTTATCCTCCCTTAAAGGTTTGTTTAATATATATCATATTATTTTTTAAAAGTCAAGTTATAGTAACTCAAAATAATTTTTTTGACTGTTTATTACACCTTCCTTTATCAGTTTGCTTATTTCAAGGGATAAACCGCTTCTTTCTACACCTAAATAATCTGCAAGCTCCTGACGGTTAAATGGTATAGAAAAGCTGCTGCTTTTAAGCTCCTTAGCCGTTATCATAAGATATGTCATAAGCTTTTCACGTGTGGTTTTCTTTGAGGTTATTTCAATTTTTTTGTGGAAAAGCAAAGTTTTGTTTGCAAGGTCGGTCATAAGATTGAATATCAACTGTCTGTGAAAATCGCACCCGTTTGAGCAGGTGTATAAAATACGGTTGCAGTCAATAAGCATAACAAAGCTTGCCTCATTTGCTGTAATTGTGACAGGCACAGTTTCTATCCCTGCACAGGCAAATGCTTCTCCGAATACTTCTGACGGGGTAATATTGCTTATAATGCTACGGTTTCCGTAATAATCTACTTTTGATATTTGCGCAGAGCCCGAAAGTAAAATTCCTATGTATTTTGCAGGATTGCCTTCGGATATAATGGTGTATTTTTTATCAAAGAATTCTATCTTAGCATCAAGGCAGATAAGCATTTTTTCAAGATTTTCTTCGTTTATTCCGTAAAATAACGGGCATTTTTTAAGAATTTCAAAATATTTTTTCATATTTTCCTCGTTTTGTTGAATTTTCAACAGACTTTTTGTTTTTATTATAATATAATTATGTCAAACAATCAAGGAGGAACTATAAATGATAAGAAAAATTATTAAGATAGATAAAGATAAATGTAACGGCTGCGGTGCTTGTGCTGCGGCTTGCCACGAGGGTGCAATTTCTATGGTGAACGGCAAAGCGGTCCTTACACATGAGGACTACTGTGACGGATTGGGAGATTGCTTACCTGCCTGCCCTACGGGAGCTATTACATTTGAAGAACGTGAAGCTCCGGCATACGATGAGCAGGCGGTTAAAAAGGCTAAAGAAATGAAAGAGGGGGCAAAGCTACCTTGCGGTTGTCCGGGAACAAATTCCAAAGTAATCAAGCGGGAAGCAACCGAATCGGCTGTTAAAGCGAATGTTACAAGCAAGCTTTCTCAGTGGCCCGTACAGATTAAATTAGTACCCGTTAATGCTCCGTATTTCGATAATGCTAACTTACTTGTTGCAGCCGATTGTACAGCTTTCAGCTATGGTAATTTCCATAATGATTTTATACGCAACCATATAACCCTTATAGGCTGTCCTAAGCTTGATATGGTAGATTATTCGGAAAAGCTTACTGCTATTATTAAGAATAATAATATAAAAAGTGTTAAGATTGTCCGTATGGAGGTGCCTTGTTGTGGTGGAATTGAAAACGCAGTCAAGAAAGCTTTGCAGGAGAGCGGCAAGTTTATTCCGTGGCAGGTGGTAACAATTTCTACCGACGGAAAAATTATTGAAAATTAGGAAAAAATCGGTTGAAGAATTCAAAAAATATGGTATACTATAATTTAGAGGTGAAAGGATTTGTATATCACAGAGGATATTAAATATATAGGAGTTAATGACCATAAAATTGATTTGTTTGAAGGCCAGTATGAAGTACCTAACGGTATGGCGTATAATTCCTATGTAATAATTGATGAAAAAATTGCAATTATGGACACTGTCGA
>JAZQHX010000013.1:0-4868 GCA_045540835.1 Acutalibacteraceae bacterium
ACTAAATCCAACTATTACACAGTGTACGTGCGCTTTGACGCTTGCCTCACTATCCCAACGGAACGTGCGGTGGGCAAAGTCAATATGAATGCTAAAACGGTCATATAGCGGTTTCCATACAGCTGCCACCTGTTCCCCCTGCGTAATAGAATTTGTCGATACAAACGCAACACGGATATTTGTATTTGTAATCATTTTGGCAGCTTTAAAATACCAACCTGAAACATAATCAATCTTTCCTGCGGTTTTATAGGGTTTGCCTTTTTCATCCACATAAATTGAGAGAATATCCTGCTTTTGTTCTGTAGTTTGCAAAGAGTATCCGACAAACGGCGGATTACCCATTATATAGTTAAGCTTATCCTTTGGTACAACTGTTTCCCAATCAATACGCAAAGCATTGCCTTCTACTATATTGGCATAGGATTTTAGAGGTAAGAATTCAAGATTCTGATTGACTATTTCCTCAGTTTCCTTCATCATTTGGCTTTCAGCAATCCAAAGGGCGGTTTTTGCAACCGTTACGGCAAAATCGTTTATTTCTATACCGTAAAACTGACCTATAGACACCTTTATAACATCATCAAAGCCTATGAGCATACGAAGTCCTGTAATTTCTTTTAGAACTTCATTTTCTAAACGTCGCAAAGAAATATAGGTTTCGGTCAAAAAGTTTCCCGAACCGCAAGCTGGGTCAAGAAAAGTAAGACTGCCTAATTTGTCTTTAAAATCATTTAATCTGTTTTCCCTTGTTTTAGCTACCTTAACTGCCTTTATTTCTTCAAATTCTTCGTATAATTCATCTAAAAACAGTGGGTCAATTACTTTATGTATATTCTCGATAGATGTGTAATGCATACCGCCTGAACGTCTGGTTTCAGGATTCAACGTACTTTCAAACACAGCACCGAAAATCGTTGGACTAATGTCACTCCAATCAAATTCCTCACTTGCATTACGGAGAAGCAAATCACGAATTTCATCGTTCATTTGTGGAATTTCAATGCTTTCGTCTGCAAACAGTCCTCCGTTCACATACGGAAAACTGCTTAATTGTTCATCCTCGTAAGGGTCACGGTCTTCTGGCTTTGTATCAAGAATTTTAAACAGCTCTATAAGAGCTTTTCGCATATCACGGGACGTAAAAGACTTAATATAATTATGGAATTTAGAGTGTCCGCCAAAAATACCCGAATCTTCAGCATACAAACAGAAAACAAGTCTTACTATAAGTTTATTAAGGCTTTTAAGTGTATCCTCGTTTTCAGGATTGTGATACTGTTTTAAAATTTCATCGTACAGTACGCCTACCAGGTTACCAGCCTGAATGGAGACCTCCATTTCACGGCGAATATTTTCATCTCCCATATCCACAAGAAACATAAGGCGATAATACTCTTTCGCTAAATCTTTTAAAAATATTTGTTCAGGTTCACTATTTGGTTTTTCCATATCGTAAACTAAAAACTCTTCAAAATTGCAGGTTATAATCCAACGTGGGCGCTGCGAATATGGTAAAACAGCGGAATAACGCTGTGCCTGCTGAAAAGGTGTTAGCAAAGTTCCGTCCGATTGTTTAATAGGCTTACGAAGATCCTTCCCTTTTCCTTTTTGCTCAATAAGTACATGGGTAGACGGTATAATTCCGTCCACAAAACTTGTATGGTCAAGGCGCACCTGCTCCTCAAATGTGATAAATTTTTCAGGAGAATCAACACCTAAAACATCACGAAGTAAAGACAACCAAAACGGTTGACTTTCACCTTTTTCATATCCCTTATTTTTCCAATATTCACTAAAAGCTTTCGCCGCTACACGACGTTCTGTATCTTTCATATTTTCCTCACACTTTTTATAAAGTATTTAATTACGAATTACGAATTCCGAATTTTATTCATTCCAACGTTTTATCGCTTCTACCCGTTTTACTATTTCGTTAACCATAATATCTATATCTTTAGTTTTAGCACCTTTTTCCTTTGAAGTGCTGAAAGCAAGCCAGAAAACAAAGAATCCTGCTAAAAGCATTGTCAACAAAGCTTTAACCGTCAATGGTAAGCCGAAAACAAAAACCGACGCAATATAGCCCAGTATTATTAACAGATAAATAGCTATCGCAAGGTATCTGAAAGGTTTTTCAGTTTTATTGTAAACAGAATAAATATTTACAACCGTTTTTCCGTTTTCTTCCTCTACCTGAGCACGAACCGAAAATATACGGGCATTACCCCTACCTCGTGAAGAAGCAGGCTCGTCCACCCATATATAACCCTTTTTAGTACAAAAAAATTCTATTGGTTCACGGTTAGTATCAGTCTCTCGGCAAAATCCGTTCTGCTGCATAAGTTTAGAGATTGTATCCTTTACGGGCTCGTCCGAGTATAATTTTTTTAAAAATTTAACTTCTGTAAATAGCCCTGACTTTATTTTCATATCATATCCTCATATATTTCAATTATTCTGTTAAGTCTATGATTAAGTCCCGAAACGGTAAGGGGTGTTTCGGAAATTTTGCAAAGCTCTTTAAGTGTAGCTTCAGGGTTATTTTTTCTAAGCAAAGCCGCCTGCAAAAGCTCTTGCGGCAAACTATAAAGCCTGTCCGCCTTTTCGAGATAATCAATAGCCGTCCTCTGCTTAATTGATGCTTCAACCGTTTTGGAAATGTTTGCGTTATCGCAATTTCTTGCCCTATTGATATTATTTTTAACACTTTTCATTATCTTTGTATCCATAATATCAAGGCTTATTCTGCCCGCTCCCATAAGGGTAAGTAAATCCTCAATAACGGTGCTCTCTTTAGTATAAAGCAGGTGTATTCCTGCCCTTATGGTTCTTTTAAAATTGTATCCGTTCTCGGTCAAGAGATTATGTAAACCATCAGCCGTTTTCTCGTTCTTGACCGAAAATTCAAGTCTATACTCCCTTTCGGGGTCACTTATATTACCGCAGGACAAAAATGCACCACGCAAAAAGCTACCTAAACAGCACTCCCTTAAAAAGAAATCTGTTTGAATAGGTATTTCCTCCATACCGTAATCTATCGAAGCCAGAATTTTAAGTCTGTCCGACTCGTCTGTCACTTCGGCTTTATATGTAGGCCGTTTACTGCCGCCTACGGTTAATTCGGGCTTTATTTTATAAAGCGAAAATATTGCATCGCAATACCCCTGTGCCACATTTTCGCTACCCGTTTGAATTGATATTTTCTTTATAGAAAAAGACCTGCCGAACAGCATAAAACCGTAGGTATATGACGGTTTACAGCAGCCCGACGGTCTTATTTTAAGCAGTTCGTTTTTTACATCTGTACAAAAAGACATAAACCCCTCACCTTTTCAGTATATCACGGTGAACAACCGAACAATTGTAATTCTTAGATTTAAGATGCTTACCTATAAGCTCTGCAAAGGTAACCGAACGATGCTTTCCGCCCGTACAGCCAAAGGAAATTATAAGCTGACTTTTGCCCTCTTTTGCGTAAAGCGGTACAGAACAATCTATAAATGAAGTCAGCCTTTCAAAAAACTCACGGCTTTGAGGACTGTCTAAAACATAAGACTGAACCTCGGTCTGAACCCCTGTTTTTTCCTTTAATTCCTCAACATAAAAGGGATTAGGCAGACAGCGCACATCTATAACCAAATCCGCCTCTGTATCCGTACCGTATTTAAAGCCGAAGGATTTGCACTGAATTTTAAGCACATTGCTGACACTACCGAAAAATATATCCGACAGCTTGATTTTAAGCTGTGAAATAGAAATAAAGCTGGTATCTATTACAAAATCCGACATAGCCCTTATTTTACCGAGCATTTCCCTTTCCTTTATAACCGCTTTGGAAAGAGACAGCGACGCATTATTTGCAAGCGGGTGCTTACGGCGATTTTCCTTATATCTGCGGATAAGCACATCGTCCGACGAGTCAAGAAACAGAATTTTATAATCAACCCGTCTTTCCTTTAAACCGTCTAAAACGTCACTTATTTCGGAGAATAAGTCTCCACCTCTCACATCAGTAACAATGGCTATTTTATTTAGCTGAGCACTGCGCTCAAAAAGCTCAACAAAGGAAGGGATTATTGCAGGCGGAACATTGTCCACACAGTAATATCCCATATCTTCGAGAGCATTTGCCGCCTGCGATTTGCCCGCTCCCGACATTCCCGTTACAATAAGCAGCTCCATTTGCTATTCCTTTCCTATATATATAACCTCTGTTTCAAGCTCAACACCGTTATTTTCCCTTACGGTATCCTGAATGATTTTTATAAGCTCTTTAACCTGGCAGCAGGTAGCATCACCCGTATTTATAACAAAGCCTGCGTGCTTAACGCTAACCTGCGCACCGCCGACACTTCTGCCCTTAAGCCCATTACCCTCAATAAGTGCGCCCGCAAAATAACCCTCGGGTCTTTTAAAGGTGCTGCCCGCACTCGGGTACTCAAGCGGTTGTTTTTGCACACGTCGGTTTGTGAAATCGAGCATTTTGGATTTAATTTCACTACTGTCTCCCTTTTCAAGCTCAAAGGTGACAGAGGTTATAATAGCATTATTGGTTTTAAAGGCGCTTGTTCTGTAACCGAGTGCCATATCCTCAATACTAATTTCACCTATTTCGCCGTCAGCCGTTACATAAGTAGCACTTTTTACCACCTGCGACATCTCACCGCCGTATGCACCTGCGTTCATATAGAGTGCTCCGCCGACGCTTCCGGGTATTCCATAGGCAAATTCAAGCCCCGAAAGAGAATTTTCAAGTGCCGCTGTGCAGACCGATGCCAGAGAAGCCCCCGAAAAGGCTGTAAGGGTGTTATCTTCAGCCGTAATTTTATCAAGTAATGAAAGATTTATAACAACACCCTCTATAC
>JAZQHX010000014.1:0-3687 GCA_045540835.1 Acutalibacteraceae bacterium
AAAGCTTTACAGTAACGGGAGTAAAGCAGGTGATTTCCTTTGATGCAGAAACCGTGGTTACAGAAACCTTTTTAGGCAGACTGGTAATCAAGGGTGACGGATTACACATTCTTAATTTTGATACTTCTACATACGATTTATTAGGGGAAGGTCGGGTTCACGCCTTTGTGTATACGGCGGAAGAAAAGAGTGGCGGATTTATTTCAAGACTTTTCAGGTGATAGTATGTGGGAAATAAATTTAAGCGGTCAGTTGTTAAGCTTTTGTTACGCTGTGGCTTTAGGAATGATTTTAAGTCTTGTCTATGATATTTTTAAAGCTTTAAGATTAGCTTACAATCATAAAACTCTCACCGTATTTTTTGAGGATATTTTCTATTTTTTATTTAGCGCCTTTGCTACATTTATATTCTTTCTGATTTTCACGGGCGGTGAAATACGATTATTCATTCTCGTGGGTTTATTTATAGGTTTTTTCGTTTGGAAAATGACTCTTTCATATTTTACGGTTTTTGTACTCAGACGATTTTTAAATCTGTTAAAATCATTTTTTGCCTTCATAAATAGGAAAATTATTGAATTTTTGAATGTTTTTGGAAAATTTTTTCCTATCTTTAAAAAAATTTTGAAAAATATTCAAAATAGATTAAAAAAACTCTTGAAAACGGGTAAGGGTTTGTTGTATACTAAGCAAGAATAATTGTTATTGGTTATTTTTGTTTGTACGGTGGTTTTATGAAACGAAATAAAAAAGCAAAAAAGAATAAGAGTATAATACTTCGGTTGCTTATTTTGTGTGTTTGTGCTTACTTTACTGTAACACTTGCTTCCCTTTGGGGCGAGCTTAGTGACAAGCAGTCGGAGCTTAAAGCTGTACAGCAGAAATATGATAGTATGGTAAATGAGGTTGAGGAGCTGCGCTCACTTCTTGATTCTGATGATAAAAAGATTATCGAAAAAGCGGCAAGAGAGCGTTTTGGATACGCCTATCCTAACGAACAAATTTTTAAAGATACATCAGGAAACTGATATATTTTATATTATTTTTTAAAACTTAAAGGAGCACTTTTCTTTATGCTAGTAGCGGTAGGACAGATTGTTGAGGGGAAAATCACAGGTATTACAAATTTTGGTGTATTTGTTGATTTAGGTGATGGAAAATCGGGTTTGGTACATATCTCCGAGGTAGCACGTTCTTATGTTAATGACATTAAGGATTTTGTAAAGCTTAACGATGTTGTTAAGGCAAAGGTTCTGAACATTGGCGAGGACGGCAAAATTTCTTTGAGTATTAAAAAGGCTTTAGAGGCTGAAAAGCCTGCAAAAGAGCCAAGAGCACCCAGAGAAAAACGTGCGGCTAATAATTACAAGCCGGACGGTTCGTATACTTGGATGCCTAAAAAACAGGAGCCTGCAAGCTTTGAAGAGATGATGAGCCGCTTCAAGCAGACAAGCGATGAGAAATTTTCTGATTTAAAAAGAAAAAATCCTGAGGCTAAGCGTTCAAAGCGAGGCGCAGTAAAATAGTTTTAACAAGAGCTGTCCTTAAAAGACAGCTTTGTTTTTTGGAGGAAAAATGGTTAAGGATATATCTGTCAATAAAATTACTAATGCAGTAGAGGCGCTTTGCATTAAGGCAAATAAAATACTGCCTTGTGACATTGTGTGTAAGATACAATGCGCTAAATCCACAGAGAATAACAGCTTGGCAAAATCTATACTTTGTGACCTTGAAAAGAATATAGAGGTATCAAAGGAATATGATTTGCCCGTATGTCAGGATACTGGTATGGCGGTTGTTTTTTTAGAAATAGGGCAAGACGTGCACTTTATTGACGGGGATTTGTATGCTGCTGTAAATGAGGGTGTTCGCCGTGGGTACACAAACGGACTTTTGCGAAAATCCGTAGTTTGCGACCCTTTACGCAGGGTTAATACTGATGATAACACTCCTGCAGTTATTCATACAAAAATCGTAAAGGGTAATACTGTACGAATAACAGTAGCACCTAAAGGCTTCGGCAGTGAAAATATGAGCGGTACTGTAATGCTTAATCCGTCGGACGGCAGGCAGGGTGTAATTGATGCGGTGTTAAGTATTGTAAAAAAGGCTTCAAATAATCCTTGTCCGCCTATGGTTATAGGTGTTGGTATCGGTGGCGATTTTGAGCAGTGTGCTCTGTTATCCAAAATTGCCTTGTGCCGCAGTACCGACGAAAGAAATTCCGATCCCTTTTATGCGGAAATGGAAAACGAGCTTTTGGAGCTTATAAATAAACTCGATATTGGTCCGCAAGGCTTTGGCGGTGATACTACGGCGCTGGCTGTCAATATTGAGACGGCACCTACTCATATAGCAGGATTGCCCGTAGCGGTAAATATTGGCTGTCACGTTACAAGACACGCTTTTTGTGAGGTAAAATAATGAATGAATTAAATTTAGCTGCTCCGTGTTTATTCGGGGTTGAGAGCGTTGCTGCCGATGAATTTCGCAGAATGGGCTTTGAAAAAATAGAGACTGAAAACGGCAGGGTAAAATTAAAGGGCGACCTTAATATGTTGGCACGTGCGAATATCTGCTCACGCTTTTCAGAACGTATTATGATTGTTTTAGGCGAGTTTAATGCCGTAACCTTTACTGAGCTTTTCGACGGTGTAAAAGCTTTACCGTGGGAAGATTTTATAGGTAAGGACGATGCTTTTCCTGTAAACGGTTGGAGTATAAACTCTCAGCTTTTCAGTATTCCCGATTGCCAGTCGATTGTCAAAAAGGCAATTGTTGAAAGGCTTAAAACAAAATATCATATCGAACGCTTTGCCGAAACGGGAAGCGAATATAAAATACGCTTTTCCATTCATAAAAATCTTGTTACTATGATGATTGACACTTCGGGCGACGGACTTCATAAACGTGGCTACCGCCGTAATTCGAATGATGCACCTCTAAAAGAAACACTTGGTGCGGCTATGTGTGATTTAGCTAGAATTTATCCCGATACAAAGCTTTTTGACCCCTTTTGCGGAAGTGGTACATTGCTTATTGAATCGGCTTTAATGGCGGCTAATATAGCCCCCGGACTTCGCAGATTTTTTGCCGCTGAACGTTTTGGATTTATTCCACAAAAGGTCTGGCAAGAAGAACGCACAAGAGCGCAGGATTTAATAAGACATAATATTGAATTTACTGCGTATGGTTTTGATATTGACCCTGCTTGTGTAGAATTAACCTTAGCTAACGCTAAAAAAGCAGGCGTGGAAAAATATGTTAAGGCATCGGTTGGAGATGTTAAGAATTTTGTTGTACCAAACGAGCGTTGCCTTACTATTACAAATCCGCCTTACGGTGAAAGACTTTTAGATGTTAAAGCCGCAGAAGAACTTTATAAAATTATGGGCGAGAGATTTACCGAGGGTATGGGCAGAAAATACTATGTAATAAGCCCCCACGATGAGTTTGAAAAGCATTTTGGCAGAACGGCTGACAAGCGTCGTAAGCTTTATAACGGAATGATTAAATGTCAGTTGTTTATGTACTTTAAAAATAAGTAGGACAACGTATGGTTACAGATGTAATTATAATAGGCGGCGGTGCGGCAGGACTTAGCGCCGCAGTTTATTTAAAACAACAAAATAAGAACTTGTCTGTCCGTATACTTGAAGCTTTGCCGAGGGTGGGCAAAAAATTGGC
>JAZQHX010000015.1:0-5083 GCA_045540835.1 Acutalibacteraceae bacterium
GTGCCACCTCGTGTGAGGAAAGGGGAGTACCGCAACGAGGACAATAAGGTACAATTTTAAAGCCTTTATACAAAAGACCTTTATCAAAAATCTGCTTTAAAGCCCACCATTCCGACTCAATAAAGTCATTATGATAGGTAACATACGGGTCGTCCATATCAGCCCAGAAGCCAACGGTTTTGGAGAAATCCTCCCACATACCTTTATACTTCCAAACGCTTTCCTTACAGTGGTCGATAAATGGCTCAAGACCGTATTCCTCAATCTGTTCCTTACCGTCAAGACCTAAAAGCTTTTCAACCTCTAATTCAACGGGAAGTCCGTGGGTGTCCCAACCCGCTTTTCTGGGTACCATACAGCCCTTCATTGTTCTGTATCGGGGAATCATATCCTTAATAACACGTGTAAGCACGTGACCGATATGTGGCTTACCGTTAGCAGTCGGAGGACCGTCATAGAATACATAAGGCTCGCCGTCCTTACGGGATTCTATACTCTTTTCAAAAATTTTGGAATCCGACCAGAATTTTTCGATTTTCTTTTCTTCTTCAACGAAATTTACGTTGGGGGAAATGTTGTTATACACCTTGCAGTGCTCCTTTCAATTTGTGCGAATATGCGCACTAAACAAAACCAAAAGCCCCTACTCACCATAGGAGCCTTTGATATTTTAATTTTTTCAAGATTATTCCTTTGTAGTAGGAATCTGCTGCTTAAGTGCGGCTCTTGTCTTTCTTACTTCGCCAAGATTTGCGGTAAGACCTTCGTCTGCACGACGCATAATATCGTCAACAAAATCCTGAGCAGCCTTTCTCATTTCACGGCTCTTTGTCTGGGCATTGGCAATGATTTCTGCAGCTTTAGCCTGAGACATTTTAACGATTTCTTCCTGTGCGGTCATAGCCTTTGCACGGTCTTCAGCCGAGCGGATAATAGCATCAGCTTCACGCTTAGCATTGGTGATAATGTCAGCTCTGTCTGCTACGATGCCCTTTGCCTGCTTGATTTCAGCAGGAATGTTGAGACGAATATCGTCCACAACAGCTCTTAACTTTTCAATGTCAACAACTGTTCTTTTGCCGGGAATTTTGATGCCGCTGTCAAGCACCTCGTCAAACTGTTCAAGTAATTCATCAAGTGTCATTTTTTATATTCCTCCGTTAGTTATTTCCTTTTATTCTGTCTATAATATCCTGCTTTATAGCCTCGGGAACAAAGCTTGTAATATCGCCATTCATGGAAGCAATCTGCTTTACCATACTTGAGCTCATATACATATTTTGCGCCGCTGTGGTTAAAAACAGGGTTTCAACATTCGGGTTTAATTTTTTATTGGTGAGTGCCATCTGGAATTCATATTCAAAGTCCGACATAGCACGCAAGCCTTTTATTATTGCGGTAGCACCTTTTTGTGCGGCATAATCAGCAAGCAATCCGTCATAATGGTCAACTTCAACATTAGTAAGGTCGGGAATGCACTTTTTAATCATTTCCACACGTTCGTCAGGCGAAAAGGAGCATCGCTTTGCCGAGTTCCAGGCAACAACCACTATAACTTTATCAAACATAGCTGCAGCTCTGTGAATAATATCAAGATGTCCGTAGGTGACCGGGTCAAAGCTACCCGGACAAATAGCAATTATATTTTTCATATATTTTCACCTTTCCTATATACGGTAATGTGAATCTTACCGTAACGGTAGGTACGGCTTACGCAAAATCCGCCGATTTCCTCTGGTACTTCTATATAAGGCGGGTGCTCACATATTATGGTGCCGTAATCGCTCATTAGCGGAAGCACAGCTTTAAAAGCGGGTAAAAGCAAGCCTTTATCGTATGGGGGGTCTAAAAATACAATGTCAAAGGTCTCATTTGAAGAAGCACAAAACGTGGAATAATCGGTTTTGATTACACGTGCATTTTCTTTAAGACCGGCAGTATCAAGATTCTTTTCAACCGTTCTTATGGAAACGGGGGAGGAATCTACAAAGGTAGCATTTTTAGCTCCTCGGCTTAAGGCCTCAATCCCTAACTGTCCCGAGCCTGCAAAAAGGTCGAGAACACGCCGTCCCTCAATATCAAACTGTAAAGCGCTGAACAAAGCTTCCTTGACTTTTTCGGGTGTAGGACGCACATCCAACCCTTCGGGGGTAACAAGCCGTCTGCCTCTGGCAGTTCCGGTAATTATACGCATTAACATCACCAATAGATACAATTAGATATAATTAGACATAATATCGAATATATTATCCCACGAAACACCATACTTTGTCAATAGTTTTTTTGAGTTTTTGGTACTTTTCGTGACTAAGTTTAGTTGAATTAACCTCTTATTTCAGTAAATTTAGAATTTTTGCAATTCTTTCGGTATTTATTTTCCTTTTTTCACCCCTGATTGCCACGGTGAGATTATCGGTTGTTAATATTTCTTTTGCGGCTTTGATTATCTGTTCTTTCGTAACACCGCCGAATCTGCCGTAGTGGTCACAACTATAATCAATTTTATCACTTTTAAGAATATGGTTGTAATATGCCATATTCCAATTTAATTTTGAAGGCTCGTCAAGCGTAGTTAAATATATATTTTCTTCAAATTTTAAGTTAGCTTCAAAATTGAAATTTCCGTGTTTAACAGCGTTAAAAGTATTTACGGCTAATTCTAACGCTTCTTCGATTTTGAATTTATCAATTTCAAAACGGACATGTAAGTTACTTGCGTTATCGTATTGTTCATAGCAACTGTCAAATGAATAAATAAGGGGATTATCTTCCGATAAATAATTATAAAACAAAGCTTTATCACCTGAGAATAAAACCGAATAAAGCAAATCGTGAACTGCACCTGAATATTTTTGTGTTTCAACATCAAAACCAATTTTAATATAGTGGCAATAACTGTTTTTCAAAGCTACATTTGTTGACCTTTTGCAGAAATTTGCAGGAATTTTCACAAGGTTTTTACGGCATATATCGGTTTCGGTTATTTTAAGCGATGAAACTCTTTCTGTGAATTTTTTTATATCATCTTCGCCTACATTTCCCGTAATGTAAAAGAAAAAATTGTTTTTCGATAAAATTTCTTTTTTATATTCATTCAATTTTTTTAGTGAAATTCTATCCAGCACTTTGCAATATCCTGCGGTGGTGTATTCTGCTGTTGTATTTTCCCATACGGATTTATTGAATAAAAAGTCGGCAGTAGTTCGTTCGTCATTTTCTCGTATTTCTGCTTTGATTCTGTGCTTTTCACGAATAAAATCCTGTGTTGATATATTTATTTCATCAAAAATACCGTACATTATTTCGGCGGCAAATTCAAATTTGGATTTTGGTGCTATGATTTCAAACTGTATCAGTTCTTTGTAGGTAGCAGCGTTAAAATCAATACCGTGCAATGCCATAAGCTCATAGAAATTATTGTATTTTTTCTTTATATTTCTAAAAACAACGTGCTCAAATAAGTGAGAAATGCCATTATTATCTTTATTTTCAAATAAGCTTCCGGCTTTGATATATAAGCATATACAAAGGCTGTTCAAATTAGGATTAGTAAAGGTATAAACATTGGCTTTGTCTGTTGAATAGCATTTTTCTGTCATAGTCTACCTCTTATTTAATATGATATAGGGTTGTCTTGCATTCAGCAAGGCAACCCATTCATAGTTAATAATAATTATCGTAAGAACTGTCTGTGTCAGAAGAATTTGCATTTTCGGGATTTTCACCCTCATAGGAGTTGATATATATTGTAACGGCCTCGTCATTACTTACCGATTCGCCGTATTTTGGGGACTGATCCAGTACAGAGCCCGGCTCACGGTCCTCGTCATACTTTTCTTCTACTGTAATGTTATCATATAAAAATCCCTGCTTTAACAGCTCTAATTTTGCTTCGGTTTCTGTAAGACCAGCAAGATTTGCTATTTTGATTTTCTGCGGTCCTAAGCTTATAACAAGCTGTATTTTGGTATCTCTTGCAGCTTCGCTGCCAGATTTTACCGACTGCTTGCATATAGTACCTACGGGATACTTGTCAGAAAATTCTTTGCCTTTAATTATAAAATTGAAAATTTCGCTGTCATCAGTCTCAATTATATCGGAATAGTATTTGCCGATATAATTTGACACGGGATAGAGCTTAGCCGAAACAGCGGCATCGGAGTCAATATCACCGATTTTGTCAATTTCAGGCTCTACGAAGGATGCAGTAGGCTCACTCGAAACGTTGTTCTTTTTTTCTTGCGTGGGTTTGAATACGGTAAAGTAAAGCACAAAAGCCAAGCCTATAAAGACAACCGCTGTGCAAACCGAGGAAACAATTACGTATTTAGCTGAACCGCCTTTTTTCTTCTTTTCTTTTATATTTTTTTCAGAAGATGTATCAGTGGCGGAGGATTTACGTGTTTCGTCATGGGTTTTGTTTGCGGGAGCGGCAACCTCACCGTAAACGAGCTCGTTTTTAAAGCTTTCAATATCCTTAGTACGGTTTTTAGGCAAAACCTGCAATCCGTTTGCTAAAGCAGAAAGAACGTGTCTCGGTAATTCCTCGGCAAATCTTGCAGGAATTGACATAGAATCGTTTTGAAGCCTTATGAGCGCTTCGTCGGGAGCAGTACCTATAAATACTTTTAATAATGTAGCACTAAGGGCATAAACATCGGTATAGCTGTCTATATGAAGACCCACAACATCATACTGCTCTATTGCGGCAAAGCCGGGGTAGATGCGTTCTTCAAGCTCGCTGGTACGCATTCTCAGCTTTTTAATGCTGTAGTCCGAAATACGGAGCTTTCCGTCACGTCCTACAATTATAGTTTCGTCGGATATGCCACCGTGAATAATTCCAAGGTCATTCATTCCCTTTACGGTATCAATAAGCGGCAGGAATAAAGCACGTGCCTGCTCCCACTTCAGAGTGTCACCATTTCGTTTAAGGAAATCGGCTAAGGTAATGCCCGGAATATTGGTAGAAACCGCATAAACGGTGCCGTTTTCTTCAAATACATCAATAACGGGAACCAAAGAGGGAAGATCAGAACGCATTATCTTGCGGTTTATTTCCATAAACTCTATAAGACCCTCG
>JAZQHX010000016.1:0-3874 GCA_045540835.1 Acutalibacteraceae bacterium
AAAAAATATTCAAACATCTCCAATCACTTTTATACAAAAAATAACATACCGTCCGAAATAGCCTTGGACGGTATGTTATTTTGTTGTTTATATAGTAGTTCCTCTTTTAATGCTGGATTTGCCGAATTTTTGCTTTAATTCAAAAATTGAATCCTCGATTTTTTCTATTTCTAAATCCTTGTTGCTTTCACCGAAAATGTCTTGCTGAACGGCATTCTCACAGCCGTCCTTTAAATTTATGGCTCTGAGTCCTACCGAGCGTAATGGCTCACCGAATGTATAATTTTTGCAAAATAGCTCAAACCCTCTTTTGGCGATTGTAAGACTTGAATTTATACTGTCAGCAAAAGAATAGCTGAATTCTTTAACCGATAGGGAGGTGTTGCGTATATGAACCTGAACTCCGCCTGCAAACAGATGCTTTTTATGAAGGGTATCGGAAATTTCTTCCGCAAAGCCGAGGAAAGCCTTCCAGACTTCTTCATTTGTAGTAAAATCCTTGCCGCAGGTGGTAGATCTGCCGACACTTTTCGGCTTATAATCCTGAGTGTAAACCGTGACAGGGGACATATCCTCACCACGTGCATTATGCCATAATTCAACACCGCTTTTGCCTAATAGATGTTGCATTGTAGCTTCATTACAGGCTGCAACATCACCAATCGTGTTAATACCGCTTGATTTAAGCTTATCGTATGTGCGCTTGCCTACAAATAAAAGGTCGGATACGTTAAGTTTCCAGATTTTTTCTTTGAAATTTTCACGGCTGATAACGGTCACCGCATCCGGCTTTTTCATATCCGAGCCTAATTTGGCAAAAACCTTGTTAAAGCTGACACCGACAGAAATTGTCAGTCCAAGCTCCTTTTTTATGTCTTTTCTTATTTTATTCGCAATAACCTCACCACAGCCGAAAAGAACGGTACTGCCTGTCACATCAAGCCAACATTCGTCAATTCCGAACGGTTCAATCATATCGGTATATCGCTCATAAATTTTATGCGCCTTTTTGGAGTATTCTTTGTACTTATCCATTAACGGCGGTAAAAGTATAAGGTCGGGGCACTTGTTTTTGGCTTCAAAAATTGGCTCGGCTGTTTTTACACCGTATTTTTTAGCTAATTCGTTTTTGGCAAGTATTATACCATGGCGGTTTTCTTTGTCACCGCAAACAGCTACGGGTGAGCTTTTTAGAGTGGGGTTATACAATAAAGAAACAGATGCATAGAAATTGTTCAAATCACAATGAAGAATAATTCTGTCTTTCACGGTATACCCCCCTTAGAACGTTTGTTCTTATGATACCACGTTTTATTCAATTTGTAAAGGGTATTTTAAATTTCAAGTTTTTCCAAAGCTTTGATGTGTAATCTTTCAATATGGCGCTTGCTATAATTTAAAATAAGACTTATTTCCTCTAAGGTTTTGCCGAATATATACTTTTCAAATAATATTTCTGCTAATAATTCATCGTCAATATCTGATATTTTATCTTCAATATCTTTGCGTATTTTTACAGAATTTTCAATGCATTTTTTATATGTATTTTCTTCTCTTTTACATCTTTTTTCGATTCTTTCGTATCTCTCGATTTTTTTAGATTGAATTAAATAGCGGTTTAAATATCGCTTTTTTTCGTTCTGCATTTTTTATTCTTTTCCTCCGGCATAATGATTGCTACATACTGCCCGTAGCTGCAATTCGTTCCGTGGGCTTTGTTGTATGATTCAAGTTCACGCATAATCAGGTTTATCGGATTACTGCTGCTGAGCTGTCTGCGTTTGATTTCTTTTTTCCACAGCTTTTCGCCTTTGTTTTTGCAGGCGTCACTGCAATATTCTACCGCTCCTCGTCTTAGCTTTGCACCACAGCAACGGCAATGGGTGGTGTTTTTTTCTGAAATACTTTCGCTTTTACAGCTTGGACAGCGATAAATCTTTTCATAAGGCGGGGAAGTGAAAGTGTGGGTTGAATATGTTTTGCAGGGTTTTTCAAAGTGTGAACCGCAATCATGACAGTAATACATAAAATTTATCTCCTTTTCTATTGACAAAGCAAAAAGAATGTTTTATAATAAATTACGTAATTACGTAACGATTTATATTATAATACGTAAAAACGTACTTGTCAAGAATAAATTACGTAATTGCGTAAAAGGAGAATTAGCCATGATATTTATTTATGATTTGATTGAGGAGCTGTGCCAAAGCAGAGGGATTACGGTAACTACGCTTTGTAAGGAGTGCAAAATTCCACGCTCAACCATGACCGACTATAAAAAGGGCAGAATTAAAAGTCTTTCTGCCGGAATTCTTTGTAAGATTGCCGATTATTTTGATGTAACGGTTGATTATCTTTGCGGAGTAAGTACGGAAACCCCGAACGAAGAGGTAATAAAAAAGGTGCTTTTCGGTGAGGATTTTGTTGTCACGAACGAAATCTGGGAGGATTTGAAAAAGTATATTGATTATTTGAAAAGCAGGAATAAATAATAAAAGCAGTAAACGGTTTTTAAATTTCCGTTTACTGCTTTTTTGTATATAATGTAGTTTTAAATTACATATCCACCGTTTACACCGAGAATTTGTCCTGTTATGTAGTCCGATTTATCGGAAGCCAAGAACTCGATTGCGTGGGCAATTTCATCTGCATTTCCTATTCTGCCTAAAGGAACGTTTTCGACAAAATCGTTCATTTCCTCAATTGTAAGGTTTGCGTTCATACTCGTTTCAATAAGTCCGGGTGCAATACAGTTAACTGTAATACCGCTGGGAGCAAGCTCTTTAGCCAGCGCTTTGGTAAGACCTATAACCCCGGCCTTTGCGGCAGAGTAGGCAACCTCGCAGGAAGCACCAACCTGTCCCCACATTGAGGATATATTTATAATCTTTCCCGATTGCTGACTTACCATTGAGGGGATAACTGATTTACAGCAATTGAATACACCCTTTAAGTTAATGTCAATTATACGATCAAAATCAATTTCGTCCGTATCGGTAATAAGTCCTTGGAAAGCAACACCTGCATTGTTAACAAGCACGTCAAGACTGCCGAATTTGTAAAGTGTCTCTTTAACCATAAGCTCAACCTCAAGTCGGTTAGCTACGTTTGCCTGATGCATCATAACGGAATAACCGTGGGACGCCAAAGAACGGCAGAGCAGGGAAGCGGATTCATAAGAATTGTTATAGTTAATAACTACGTTGTATCCTTTTTGTGCAAATAAAATTGCTGTTGCGGCGCCTATGCCTTTTGAAGCACCGGTAACTAAAACTGTCTTTTTCATTTTTATCTCCCTTTAGTTTATAATTCATTACTAATAAGTATACCACAAATTTAAAAAAATGCAATGCCAATATTCACAATAGAATGTGGTTGACATAAAAAACGAACATAATATATTGTGTGGTTAACATAATGAGTTAACATAATATTTTAATTTTAAAAATTAGTGGTTGACATAATTTAAAAAAAGTGTATAATTATATATGTTGATAGATTTTCTGCAGTATTTTTTGATTTAGCTCCCTGGGTTTCAGGGTGGCTGATTTTTTTCGCCCTTATGGTTTGGTTGACATAATACCGCAAATTACAATATTTGGTATTTGTTAATTTTTAAACGACTAAATCTTGAAAGGCTCATTTGCGGAATATCTTGTCCTAAAAATGCATAGTATTTACTACTAAAGGAGTGATACCATGCAATTGGGACGTGTTGTAAATTTAAGAGGATATAATAAGATTTTTTCTTTTTTGAAAGAGAATAATATTCTTTTGATTTTAGTCTTTTTCTATTTGTTCGGATTAGGTTTTGGGATATTTTCTTTAAAAAGCTTTGAAGGGTACCGTACTTTTTCCGAGGAAGGTCTTAACA
>JAZQHX010000017.1:0-1819 GCA_045540835.1 Acutalibacteraceae bacterium
CCCGAAGCTGTGAGAACTGCTCCGCCTTCAAATGTATCACCGCACGCTAAGGCAATAGTATCACCGGGAACGAGTGCCATTGAAGTAGCAGCGCTTAAAGTTGCCAATGCGGTAGAGGGGGTTAAACCGTCATTACTGTCATTACCGTCATTGCTTACGTAAATAGTAGCAGCATTTCTGAGTTCCTCGTTCTGTGCGCCTGCTGCTGAGAGAGCCGCACTATCAAGACCGTTAATATAAACCTTGTTAATAGCAAAGCTTTGATTATCAGGTAAAACGATTTTAAGGTATTTACCGCTTAAATTGCTGTAGTAATTTGTAGCCGCAAGCCAGCTTCCGTCATTATCAGGCTTTGTGCTTACGGTATCGGCGGTAACCTCGGTCCAAGCGGTCTGGTCCTCGGATACATAAACGGTCATTTCGGCATCTACTGCCTCGCCCTTATCGTAACCGATAGCCGCTTCGTTAAGACCTAATTCAGCATAATAAATAATATTGCTTTCTGTGCCTGTGGTATGTACACGGTAACGTGTTGTATCAGCAAAAAGATCGTTGTTATCATTCTTATAGATGTTAGATGCCGAGCTGTAAAGCTCGACATCGTTTGCACATTCATCAACAATTATTGTAGTGGGAGCGCCAACTCCTGCAAGAATGCGTTTCATTCTTACGAGGTCTTTTAAGTTTTTAGAACCGTCCTCGGTGATATCAATGGCATAATCGAACATATTGTATCCGCCGATTTTGCCCATTAACCACTGTCTCATAACAACAAGGTCAGCAGCATCTACTATACCTGTATTATCAAGGTCACCCAATACACCCGATACCTTTTCGATAGCGATTTCAGCTATCCAGATGGTAACGTCAGCCTGGTTAGTACCAAAGCCAAAGGAACTGATTGTCTCAGGAGTATAATAGAAATATTGTTCCTGCCAATTCTCCATTGTAACATTGGGAGCACCGTATCCGTGTTCACCTAATAATGAGCTTGCCGCAAAGCTGTTAGCAACCCAACCGTTTGACTTATAGGTAACCTTTATACGGTATTTTTCACCTGCTAAAAGATTGAATATTGGAAGACATACACGACGTATACCGTTAGCTGACGTGCCGGAGAAAGCAATCTTAGCAACTGTGCCGTATTTATCGTCGGTTTCATAGGTTACGTCTGTGAACGCGGCTGACTTTTCAATAAGCCAACGGTCACTCTCGTCCTCAAAATCATTTATATAATCACCGTACTCGTCAGAAACGTCTTCAATGATAATATTATCAAAATAAAGAGTAGAGCCGGCAGTAAAGTTTACAATCCATAAATGGGTAGAATCAGCTGTTGCTGTGAAAACTGTAGTATGAGTAGTCCAGTCTTCTGCTGCGGCTAACGAAAGGTTGTTACCGGAGTTATCAATTTCCTGCTCAACAGAATACATTGACTCACTCCAGCCGCCGTTATTAGGAATAAATCTAACAGCACCTGCACCCTTATAATCATAGGAAAGCTTATAAACCTTACCTGCAGTAAGTGCAAAATCAAGCTTAAAGTTTGATTCTGTTTTTGAACCCGGAACAGAAAAATCTCTTGCAAAGGTATCACCAACTATAGCAAGGGTAGAAATGTTTGCAGTAAGGGTATTTGCAGAGAAGTCAACATTATCAAAATCATAAACCTGCTTAGAAGCAGTATTTGTGTTTTCAGCAACTTCTTTAAGAACTATATAGTCAAAATAAATTTTGCCGGCAGTAGTATTAGAAGGAGCTGATAAATGAATATTTTCACCATCCGAACCTGCAGTAAAATCAACATTCAAAGTTTGCC
>JAZQHX010000018.1:0-13593 GCA_045540835.1 Acutalibacteraceae bacterium
ATTCACCCGTTATCATAATAATTTTTATATACTCATCACCCAAAATATTGACAATTTCGGACAGTCTTTCAAAATATTCCGACTGGTCGCCTATTGTCACTTCGAGAGATAAAGTATGCTCACCCTCATCAAGGTAGATATAATAAGGCTGTTCACCATTTCCCAATGTATAATAATTCCACCCCGAATCATACGGAAAGCGCAAAGCTTTAGCCTGAGTGAAAGGGGTTTTACCGTCAATTTTAAGCCAACGCCAGCTTTCACCGTTAACCAGCTCGGACTGCTTATAGCGCATATTTATGTAGTAATAACCTGCTTTTTCTACACCGAATTTCCAGGTAAGTTTTTCCCCCGGGTCATTCCATGCAGTAGAGCCAATGTAATTTATTTTTGATATTTTGGCATCACTCGGTGTCATTCCGGCATCGCTGTTATTAGCCTTAGGGATAAGCGAGTTATCATTTTTAATATCTGCCGCTTCACCCTGAATGGTTATGATTTCGGCAGAAAGTTTTTTAATATCGTAATTCTTAGAAACTTCCTCATAGCTGAGCGGTTGCTCCACGGAGGAAAAAACAATTTTCTTAATCTCAACAGATTGTTCTGCCGAAACAAGAGTAATACTGTGCATACCTTTAGTCATAGCAATTTCATACGGCTCTACCGCAACACCCGTATTATCTCTTAAAACCTCGGTAATAAACTCGCCCGTTTCTACCTGCTCGGGTGCGTATTCATTACCCTGAGCGTCACGTCTGGGCTCATTGGTTATGTTTTTCCACTCTCTCGGAAGAACCGTTTGCTTAAATGCTTCAAACGGATATTCGCCGTCAATCATAATTCCCATATTAAGATCTGTTCCCGTATTACACGGACGCCACACAACAGTAAGGTTATAAACCGACGTTTCGGGAATCTCGGCTTTAAAGGTGATTTTTCCTTTTCCGTCTTTCCAATGAAGTACTCCGTTTTTTACTTCTGCCAAGGCGGAAACTGCACTAAAGCTGTCTAATGCAACCTCAACCGGACTTTCCGCCTTTTTTATTGCAGTATTTTCCTTTTTATAATCAATATATTCGGGCTGTGAAGCAAAAACCGATACAGCAGATGTACTTACCATAACAATTCCTGCAATCAAAGCAGCCATACACCTTAAAAATCCCTTTTTCACATAATCAATCCTTTCGATTATCGGATTTATTTGATTTTTCTGAAAGCCACGGGAGAAATCCCTCTTTTTTTCTTAAAAAGCTTACATAAATATGCCCCGTCATAGAAACCTAAATGCTCCGCAATCTGATTTATTGTCATAGTTCCGCTGCGTAGCATAACCTCAGCACGTTCAAGTTTTTTGTTTATTCGGTATTCCGTAGGCGTAACCCCCGAATAAATCTTAAACTGCTTTTCAAAGGAGCTTAAAGACATATGGCACATCTGGGCAATTTCCGAAATGCTTTTATTTTGATTTATGTCATCTTCAAGATATTTAATACCTTTATATATATCCTCGCTGACAGTATTTGTGATTATATCCTGCCGTCTATGCCGCTTTATAACCTCAGCCAACAGCGAATAAGCACATATTTTCATTTCCAAGGGGAACTGCTGCGGTCGGGAAAACTCGTTAATCAGCTTTTCCATTAAAAGTCTGTAAACGTTACTGTCCCCTGCCGTAATAAGTGTTACACCGTCACCCGTAGGAATATATTCACCTTTTTTATCAACTAACTTATATTCAAAGAGCAAGGTAACAGGCGAATAGGGCTTATCTCCAACTATTTTCCAATTATATTTAGCGCCTTTTGCAAGGTGAATAAAATCGCCTGTATGCACCTCGAACTTTTCACTGTCCGAAATAGTACAAACTGCCTCACAATTAAGAAAATAAATAAACGCATCGTTGTTTCTCGGTGTGCGCATCGTAAACTCACATCCCCTGAACCAGAACGACTGTTTCATTGTGAAAATATTGGTGATTTCAAAATCTTTTTGATAAAGTTCCGAAAATAAAACTCCCATATTTCTTCTCCTGACCCATTTCTATTTTTGTACATTTTGTATTGTAGTATTTTTAAAATTGCTTGTCAAGAGAGTTGGGAAAAAGTACAAAAAATATATGAAAATGTACATTGTTTTTGTTGAGAATTGATGATATGCTAAAAATGCGGTTTAATACGTATTATAAGGAATAAAGGAGCTGTTTTTTATGGAAAAACTTACCGTTACGGTATGGAACGAATTTATACACGAAAAGGACGAAAAAATAGCACATATATACCCCAAAGGTATACACGGTGCAATAGCCGAAAAACTTGGAGAATTTAATACATACAATATAAATACTGCCACCCTCGAAATGCCCGAACACGGACTTACAGACGAGGTACTTAACAAGACCGATGTTCTTATCTGGTGGGGACATTTAGCGCATAACAAGGTGTCCGACGAGGTTGCCGAAAAGGTACGCCAGAGGGTTCTTGCAGGTATGGGACTTATTGTTCTGCATTCGGGTCATCTTTCCAAGCCTTTTGTAAAGCTTATGGGAACTTGCTGCCGTTCAAAATGGCGTGAAAATGATGAAAAAGAGCGTATATGGGTAATAGAACCTTCCCACCCGATTGCGGCAGGGCTTGACGAATATATTGAGCTTGAAAAGGAAGAAACCTACGGCGAAAGATTTGATATTCCCACTCCCGATGAGTTGGTGTTTATAAGCTGGTTTTCGGGCGGTGAGGTTTTCAGAAGTGGTTGCTGTTATAAACGTGGAATGGGCAAAATTTTCTATTTCCGTCCCGGTCACGAGGAATACCCCACTTTTTACAGAGACGATATTATAAAGGTTATAAAAAATGCCGTTGAATGGGCAAAGCCCTCGGGCGGACCTGCACCTACGTTTGGAAATTACAAGGCACTCGAAAACGTGGGCGATAAATTCGCAGATGCTGACGAGGAAACGAGAAACCATACCAATCTATATAAAAAAGCGGAGAGTGATTTAAAATGAAAAAGGTAAGAGTAGGAATTATAGGGGTCGGCGGCATTGCTAATAATCGACATATTCCCGAATTGCTCAATATACCCGAATGTGAGATAACGGCTATATGTGATACAGACAAAAAAGCACTTGAAGCCACCGCCAAAAGATTGGGAATTGACAGCGAATACTGCTTTGAAGATTACAAGGAGCTTATCAGATGCGAGGCGGTAGATGCAGTAGAAATCTGTACTCCCAACTATCTTCACGTTCCGATGGCGGTTTATGCAGTAGAAAACGGAAAGCCGATAAATGTTGAAAAACCGCTTTCTATCGACTATGAAAGTGCTATACCTCTAAAAGAAGCATTGGAGAAAAATGACATCAGCAATATGATGTGCTTTTCATATAGATTCTTCCCTGCTGTCCGTTTTGCGAAATACATAATGGAAAAGGGACTTCTCGGGGATATAGTAAGCGTAAATGTAGAATATCTTAAATCAAGTGCTTTTATGGAGGGCAGGCGTCTTGACTGGCGGTTTGTAAAGAAATATGCAGGCACGGGAGTGCTCGGTGACCTTGGTGTACACCTTATTGATATGACCGAATTTCTGATAGGTAAAATCAAAGAGGTAAGTGCTGTTGCCGATACCGTTGTAAAGCAGCGACTAAAACTCGACTGTGACGAATTGGCAGATGTTGAAACCGATGATTACTGCAATTTCCTTGCTAATCTGGATAACAATGCTGTGGGTACATTTTCCATCACACGCTGTGCTATCGGAAATGTAAATACAATTAAGTATGACATTTACGGTACCGAAGGTGTAATCTCATTTAATCTTAACAATCCTGATACTATTTCTGTCTGCATAGGTGAAATTGATAAAAAGGCAGACGGACTTCATACCGTAAATGTTCCGAGAGAATTTAAAATCACTCAGGAGCAGATGTTTATTGATATGGTAAACGACAAGGAATGTAAATACTTACCGACTGTAAATGACGGCTTGCGTTGTCAGACAATTCTTGACTGTCTGCTTCGTTCGGTAGAGGAAAAACGCTGGGTTGAGGTGAAATAATGAGATACGAACAGTTTAATCCTGCCTTTAACACAAAGCTTGTGCTTGACTATATATGTAATATGACAGATCCTGCTTACGATAATCTGCCGTATTGGCTTATAGTTCCAAACAAAAAGCCTGCCGAGGCGGCACACTGCAGAGTTGACGATGCCGAGCTTGTAGGCTCTTGGTACGAAGGTCTTGACAGCGCTAAAAAGGTGCTGAAAACAACCGACGGAGACGATGTTCTGGCGTCTTTAAGACGACACCTTATGAAATCCTGGGGCGAAAAGGGCTTAAGGTATCACGAGCCATACTTATGGACACATACGCTTCATTCCTCTTTCCACGAAATGGGGTATATTCTGCCTGCTCTTAACCGAATAGTGGCAGATAATCCGAATGATACTGAGGCAGAACGCCGTTCAAGTGAATTGGTACGTGGAATGCGCTCGTTGGTTATAGAAAGAAAGGTTAAAACCTTCTGGTCGGGAGACTCAAACGAAACAGAACCGGTATACCTTTTCCCTAACGATGTTTATTTAAAGGACGGCGGCTTTGACCTTACACGCCACACCGGCAGAGGTGAGCAGGCAATCCGCAATGCAATAATGCTCAACGCCCTTGTAACACGTTACGAAATTGCAAATGACGAAGTCGCTTTGGATTTAGCAACAGGGCTTGCAAACTATGTTTTAGGCGCATCACGTTATTTCAACTACAAAATGGAATTTTTCGGTCATGTTCACTCCGCAGGCTGGGTAGCAACGGGACTTGTACATTTGGGCAGAGTATTAAAGGATAACCGCTATATTGAAAAAGGCAGAGCAATATATGAATATATCCGCTCGCTATCATCAACCTTTGGCTGGGTTCCCGAATATGCACAATGGCACGACCCCGCAGACGAGCATTGTGAAACCTGCTGTATAAAGGATATGATTGAATGTGCCGAGCAACTTATTCTTGCAGGATTCGACGAATATTATGACGATATAAACCGATTTGCAAGAAATCAGCTTGTTGAAAATCAGATAAGATATACCGGGTATATTACGGTAGATAATTCCCTGCCCGATTCAAACGGTATTACCTATCACGATTTGGACAAACGTGTAATGGGCGGCTTTACAGGTGGAAGTGAGCCTAACTCCATTTCACTTACACGCTTCCGCTCAATAGCAGGCTGTTGCGTTGGTATGGCACCGGTTGCCCTTAACATTGTATGGAATCGTGCTGTAACCGAAGAAAAAGGAAAATATATTGTAAATATTCCTTTTGATAAGCAGTCCGATTGCTTTGATATGAAGTCATATATCCCGAACGAGGGTAAAATTATATTAAAAATCAAGTCGGCAAAGCAAGCTGGCTTTAGAATTTACGATTGGCTGACAGAGGAATACTCTCTGCTTGTAAACGGAGAAAAAAGCGATAAGGTTATAAATGACGGAAAATTCATATATGCCAAAGATTTGAATTGCGGTGACGAATTAACCCTTATTTTCCCTATTGAAACGGTAAAAGTAAAGGAAAACGTAACCGATACCGAGTTTACAGTATACTGGCGTGGTTGTGATGTTGTGGATATTACCCCACGTGGTGAGCATATAAGACTTTATCAGCGTGACGAAGAAATTCCAAAATACTATCCCCTGCCTGAGGACGTGGAATTTAAAGGAACGAGCGACCGTGGTCCTACCCAACAGGGAATTATGCGCTCGGGTAAAAAATCCTCTAAATAAAGGAGTGGCATATATGGCCAAATGGCAAAGATACCGCTACTACCCGGTACTTCCTTTAGGCAAGGACGGTAAAAGGGTAACGGAATGTGAAGAACATATAAACCTCTCAAGGCAGGTCGCAAGCGAAGGTATGGTTTTACTTAAAAATGATAATAACCTACTGCCCTTAAAGCCCGAAAACACAGTCGCTTTATTTGGAAAAGCAACTTGCGACTATGTAAAAGGCGGTGGCGGCAGCGGTGACGTAACCGTAAGCTATGTAAGCAGTCTTTGCGACGGTATTAAAGAAAAGCAAACCGAAAACAAAGTTACGCTGTTTTCCCCTTTGTGTGATTTTTACCGTAATTACGTAAACGAACAGTATACCCTCAGAATTGCCCCCGGTAAGGTAGACGAGCCCGAATTGCCAAACGAATTATTTGAGCGGGCAAAAGCTGTATGTGATGTAGCAATAATCAGCATTTGCCGCTATTCTAAAGAGGCAATAGACCGAAATGAAGAAGATGATTATTATTTAACTAAAGCCGAAAAAGACTTAATTAAAAGAGTAACTACTAATTTTGAAAAAACGGTTGTTGTTTTAAATGTTGGTTCGGTTGTAGATACCTCTTGGTTTAAAGATAATCCAGCTATAAACTCGGTTTTGCTCGCATGGCAGGGCGGTATGGAGGGCGGAAAAGCCGAAGCCGACATTCTTTGCGGTGACGTTTGCCCTTCTGCAAAACTTACCGACACCTTTGCTAACAGTTATTCTGACTATCCTTCGGCAGAAACCTTTAACGAATCGGAAGATTTTGTCGAATATACAGACGATATTTTCGTGGGTTACCGCTATTTTTCGACGATTCCAAATGCTAAATCAAAAATAAACTATCCTTTCGGGTTTGGTCTTTCCTACACTTCATTTTCAATTGAAACCGTATCAAAAAAGGTTGATAATATTTGTATAGACCTTAGAATAAGGGTTAAAAACATAGGGAAAACAAGCGGTAAAGAGGTAGTGCAGATATACGTTTCCGCTCCCGAGGTAAACCTTGCAAAGCCTGCCTTTGAGCTTAAAGGCTTCAAAAAAACGAGATTGCTTGAGCCAAACGAAAGCGAAGAATTAACCTTCTTAATACCGTTTGAAAACCTCCATTCATACGACGAAAAAAGCGCCTCTTATATTTTAGAAAAGGGCTTATATAAAGTATATGTCGGCAACAGCTCCGAAAATTGGCAAGAGGTTGTTTCCTTTAATATTGATACTCAAATAATAACCGAAAAGCTAAGTAACCGGTGTATGCCTAAAAAGCTTACCAAGAGACTTAAATCGGACGGAAGCTATGAAGCTTTAGCAACTCAGGAATATGAAACCTTATACGATACTTCCGACTGGCCTAAAAGACCGCAATGGAAGTTTGAGCATCTGCAACCCGATTTAAGGGGTACGCTTATTCCCGAGGGCAGAATTATGCTCGACGATGTAGCCGACGGCAAAGCGAGTATTGATGAATTTATAGCAGGGCTTTCAACATACGATTTAATAGATATTTTAGGCGGCAGACCCAATCAGTCGGTAGCCAGCACATACGGAATAGGTGATTTAAGCCCATTCGGAATTCCGCCCGTTATGACGGCAGACGGACCTGCAGGACTTCGTATAAGACCTGAAATCGGAATCAGTACAACTGCATTCCCCTGCGCTACTTCCCTTGCCTGCAGTTGGAATACCGATTTAGTATATAAAATAGGAAAAGCCGCCGCTATGGAAGTCAAAGAAAACAATTTCGGTATGTGGTTGGCTCCTGCTATTAACATTCACCGCAATCCCCTGTGCGGAAGAAATTTTGAGTACTATTCAGAAGACCCTCTCCTTACGGGTAAAATTGCCGCCGCTATGGTTAAGGGAATTCAGTCCGAAAAAATATCCGCTTGTATAAAGCATTTTTGCTGTAACAACAAAGAAATTGGCAGAGGTAAAAGCGACTCACGTGTATCCGAAAGGGCTTTGCGTGAAATATACCTTAAGGGCTTTGAAATTGCTGTTAAGGAGTCTCAGCCTTGGGCTGTTATGACGGCATACAACCGCCTTAACGGTAGATTCTGCTCGGAAAACAAAGATTTGCTCGAAGGTATTCTGAGAAGCGAATGGGGCTTTGACGGACTTATTCTTACCGACTGGGTAAACGGTGCAGAGCAATACCGTGAACTTAAAGCGGGCAACAATCTGAGAATGCCATTATCCCACAGTCACAGAATGTTAAAGGCGTTAGAAGAAGGGCTTATCGCCCGTAAGGATTTAGAATATAACGCAAAATATATTCTTGAATTTTTACTAAAGCTTGCCTGATATAATTATATTAAATTCAAAAATCCCACAAGCACTTGAATTACAGTGCTTGTGGGATTTTATTTAGAACATATTATTTAATTTTTATACATCAATTTCAAGCTTTTTATTGCTCATTTCGTACTGACGGTACTTAACACCTGCGGCATCAAACATACGCTTTGATGCAAGCACGCTGTCCGAATCGGAATACTTATCACACATATAAACAAGCTCGGTGATACCCGACTGAATAATCGCCTTTGCACATTCATTACATGGGAAAAGGGTTACATACACCGTACAGCCCCTCACATTCCCCGTAGCGCAGTTTAAAATTGCATTAAGCTCTGCATGGCAGACATAAAGGTATTTTGAATCAAGGGGTGATTTATCCCTGTCCCAAGGGAAATCGTCATCACTGCAACAACGAGGCATTCCGTTATAGCCCATAGAAAGAATCCTTTTTTCGGAGTTAACTATGCAGGCTCCCACCTGAGTTGAGGGGTCCTTGCTTCGCATAGCCGAAAGCACAGCTATACCCATAAAATACTCGTCCCAGCTTAAATAATCATCTCTTTTCATACTGTCACCTCTTAAGTATACTATATATTATAAAGTTATATTTTTCAAGACCTTTTTTTAAGGCAAAGTGCCGATACTATCATAACTATCGCAAACACAGATGCCACACCAAAACCTACCTTCAGACCAAAGCCGTCAGCCACAATACCCAAAATCCAAGGACCCATTGCACAGCCCGTATCGCCGCACATTGCAAAGGTGCTGTACATTACAGAACCTCCCCGTGGAAATTCCTCCGCTCCCGCAGAATAAATTCCCGGCCATGAAATGCTTACAGTGAATCCGCAAATAGCACAGCAAATAAGTGACACAGCAGGAATATCACAAACCGCTACTACAATATAACAGATAAAGCAAAGTATACTCAGAACAATAAGTGTTTTGCGGAAATCTATTTTAGCCGATACCGCCGCATACCATATCCTGCCCACACCCATAGCAATAGCAAAAGAACAAGGGCCTGCAAGATCGCCTATAAACTTAGAAACACCCAAAGCCTCCTGAACAAACATAGAAGCCCACTGCGCCATGGCAATCTCGGTAGCACCTGCGCAGAACATCATTATCATATATGTCAAAAAACGTGGTGTTTTAAGCAGTTCAAAAAGCCCAGACTGCTTAACGTCGGGACTGGGTTCAACTACGGGAACACACATAAATGCAAACATATTCAAAAAAGGTATTACCGCCCATATAATAGGGATTTTAGACCAATCAGCAAAACCGAAATAACCTATTAACGCAGTAGTTCCAATAACGGTAAACGCCTGTCCCCAGCAGTAAAAGGAATGAAGTATTGACATATTACCCGATTTGTTTTTAGTCGGAAGCATTTCTATAATCGGACTCATAATAACCTCCATAAGTCCGCTTCCAAAAGCATAAACAACAATGGAAATTACAATTCCCGTATACGCAGGCATAATATCGGGCAAAAAGGCCAACATTGAAAGACCTGTCGCCGCTGTCATTTGTGAGAGCACCGCCGCTTTTTTATATCCTATCAGCTTTACGACCTTAGGCGTTGCAAGGTCAGAGAAAATCTGTGTTGCAAAATTAAAAAGTATAAGACGTGCCAATTCCTCATAACCGAGATTATACTCGGTATGAAGCGCAATAAACAGAATCGGCAGAAAGTTATTTATTATAGCCTGAACAATATATCCTATATAGCAGGTGATTTTGGTGGCTGTATAGTGCGGTTTCATTTAATTTCCTCTAATACACTCAAAATTTCAGTAGGCTCTGATACTATGTAATCGGCGCCGTTTTTACGCAATTCTTCTTCGGTTCTGAAGCCCCACAAAACGCCTATTCCTTTGCATTTTGCATTAACCGAAAGTGCCATATCCATTCCCGAATCGCCGACCATTACCGTCTCTTGCGGCTCTACACCCAACTGTGACATAACTTTAAGGGTGAGTGTCGGGTCAGGCTTTACGGGATACCCCTCAGTCTGACCGTATACTGCGTTGAACAAGTCGTCTTTGAACAGCTTTTTAACTACGGCAGAGGTCATTTTATGATATTTATTAGATATAACTGCAATTTTATAGCCCTTTTCCTTTAAAGTATGGAGCAGTTCGGTTATGCCGTCATAAGGGTGGCTTTTGTCAAGATAATGCAGTTCATAATGCGCTTTAGCAAGCCTAAGGCATTCCTTATGTATACTCTCGCTTCGCTTATCTTCGGGCAAAGCACGTTCTATCAAATTAGAAAAACCGTCACCCACAAAATAATTATACTTTTCTGTTTCGTGTGTAGGGAATCCCATTTGTGTAAGCGCAAAATTCACGGTATCAGCCAAATCCTCAATGGTATTGACAAGCGTACCGTCCAAATCAAATAAAACAGCTTTTATCATTTTACTTCCTCCTATTTTAAAATCCAGTTTATTGACAGCTTAAAGGTTTTACTTTCGGTATTCTCCTTTGTAACCGCCCAAAAACATATTTTACAGTCATCAATAATTAAATTTGTTCTCGGTCCTGCATTAAAGCATTTATACCAGATGCCGTCCTTATAATCGAGTGCCATATCTCGCTTTAAATTCAAGCCCGTACCGCCTATCGAAATCGGCACAGAAGCATATACTCCCTCTAATTCATCATAAGGCAAATTCACTATAACCTTAATTTCATTTTCACTATTCGGATATATTATATTGTCTTCATTAACCGAAGCCGAAATTATTTTAACATTGTCGCCTATAATTGGAGCAGAGCATTTTTCAAGCGATAAATTTATACCCTTATCAGCAATTCTTTCATTGTCATTTTTAGGGTAGTTAAGATAAACAAACGGGTTTTCCGCTCCCTCTATACGGATTTTATTATTCTTTCCCCACAAAACACAGTCGGTAATATCTGCAAAAATCACATTATCAACCCGCAATTCGTTGTGAGCAATAAAATCAGTCTTGGTTTCAATTACTGTACCGTTTAACGTAACCTTTATGTTCTTACCGTCACTTACAATCCAAAGCCACAGCCTATCGGGTCTTATGTAACAGTTATTTATTCTGCCAAACCGTTTTTCGTAATCATTCCAAACCGAAAGCAGACCCTCGTTTACATATTTTTGAAAATCTTTAAGCACATATTTAATTCTTTTATCACCGTAAAAATTATAAGTTGTACCGTCAAAGCTTAAAGTCCTCGGCAAGGTATCAAAAGTATCGCAAGGCTCTATGTCCGACCTGTCCGAAGCCTTAAAGACCAGCGCACCGTATTCGGGTACTGTTAGGCTTATATTTTCATTGAAACGGTATCTGCCTTTATTCTCGTTATAGGGATAAATCATATCAAGGCTTAAAGTATCTTCAAATTTACTAAAGCCTATACGTTCACTCAAAGCAAAACTGAAATTTTGCGAAACGGGAAAAGGGTTAAACAGGAATATATACCCCTCATTTTCAATTATCTTTGAATAGCCGTCAACACCGCAACCCACCTGATTTCCAAAAGGCAGAGTATGTTTGGAGTATTCAAAATTATCCTTTGCCCAGCCTATCCACTTTTTGTAAAACTCTATATATCCCTCTATTTTTTCGGGATTCCTCGGCAAAATCGGAAGTGTAACCGAACCGCCTGCCGCAATTGCCGAAAGCAGGGCAAATTTATAGCCGTTATAATCAAAAAGCCTATCGAGCTCGGTTTCCTTCATCCAGCACGCCTGCACCATTCTGCTGCTAAGTCCGTGGTTAAGTATAGGCGGCATAAATCTGAAATAGTTGTTCCATACACTTTGCAGTCTCATACCGTCCGCCGTAGCTCTGTCCACAGACAAATCGGGAAAGACAGGATTCATAACATAAACCTCGTTTTCCCAAAAGGCCTCGTGCTGGTCTATGTACTTAAAGCCCCAAAGTCCGTACTCCTTATTACCGTGAAAACCGAAATAGTATAAATCGGGGAAAGCATCTTTTAAAGCTTTCATAACCTTAAGAGAATTTCTAAACCCTTTATACTCCCCCTTGCCACCCAAATGACCGTGTGCTTCATTAAAGCAAAACATACCGTTTCCCGGACCGGGGTCCCAGTTCCATACACTAAGATTGTATTTTCTTATAGTATTTATCTGTACCTTTATAAACCAATCAACAAATTCATCACTGCCCAAACAGTTTTCTTTACTTTCGTTTTTGTAAATATCAATTTTTTTGTAGGACGAATTATCACAAAAGCGAAGCATACTGCAGTTTGAATGTTGAAGGTTTAACGCCGTACCCATATAAATTCCAATTTTAAGCCCCTTTTCGGCGGCATAATCGTAAATTTCTTTAGCAAAAGTATTATCGGGAAAAAGCTCCCAATACGAATTTTCGTCATCATTTGGAATTTTATTAGGATACAACGGATTTAATACAATAGTATCTCCACCCATTGCGGCAAAGGCATCTATATGCTCAAAATAAGCCTTTTTATCCGCATCGGTTTCGGGTCTTTGAGGTAAATTTCCAAAAAAGTTATATGAAGTGAATTTAAACTTCTTATCTTTAATATTAAAATAAGTGGCAGTATATTTTGAAAATTCATTTATTTCGGAAAAATAAAGCGGTATTCCCTCACCGGGATTTCTATACCTTGGGTGGTATCTGCCGCCTATTTCAATTTGAGATTTTTGCAGCATTGGGTTTATCCCTTCACCCCAAAGCTTATAAAGACCTAAAAAATTCAAATCACAGTCAAATTTCTCATTTTTCTCTAAAATCAACGAGGGTTCAAAATATAAAAAACCGTTTTCTAATTCACAGTAAGGGTTGCAGAAGCCAAAGCAAAGTCCCGTATTTCCTTTCCTTGCAAAGGCGGCGGCAGATGCATTATAAAATGTGTCATACATAAACATTTCATTATATGCATTTGTCTTCATTCCGATTTTAAGTAAAACCGTCTTTTCGGAAAATCGCATACTCAGCTTTCTGGTTATAAATGAGGTTTCCTCCACCACAGAATAATCAAGTGCAAATTCGGCATTATCGCAGGTATAAATATAAGTATCGTCGGCAAAAGAAGGCTTCATTTGAGATAAATCGTATACACCGTTATCGGTTACAATCACCAATGTATCACTTAAAAATTCTTCCGATAATTCTTCCGAATAGATTTTGGAAAGCATTCCGTTTTCTTTTAAATTAAAAAACATATATATCACCACTATACAAAAATCCCCTGAGTGATAACACTCAGGGTTATTTGCAGAAATATAAAGTTAATAACTATCAATTAGATAGCACGGGTAACCTTGCCTGAACGTAAGCAACGGGTGCAAACATTGATACGGCGAGGCGAACCGTTTACGATTGCCTTTACCTTCTTAACATTGGGCTTCCAGGTTCTGTTGGTACGTCTGTGTGAGTGAGAAACCTTAATTCCGAAAGCTATTTCCTTGCTGCAGATATCACATTTAGCCATGGTC
>JAZQHX010000019.1:0-7912 GCA_045540835.1 Acutalibacteraceae bacterium
AACTTACGGTTGCGGAGGTCTCTCTTTAGTTAACTCCATAAATATATACAGGAGAACCAGTTATCGGAATAGTTACCTTTCCGTTTTTAGATTTATATTTTCCTATTGTATTGCCCATTGTATCCTTAACAGTTACTGTATCCTTTGTGGTATCAAATGTAACCTTTTCGGACTGAATCCATTCGGAATTCCAAGGAAGATTCGGGTTGCGCTTAACAGCGTTCTGAGCCGCAAAGCGGGTGGTATGCTTTAACATATAAATATTTGACCACACACCTAAAATATTTTCGCCGTCTTTACGCTTAATATCAATTGCACGTACTGTACCCTTTTCGTCCGATTGGTCATACTTTTCGCTCATAGCAGCGCTTTCGGCTCCGTCAAGCAAACGTGTCATAGCAGCGTATGCGGCTGCCCAAGGCTTAGGTTTAATAACTCCGTAATAGTCATTACAGTAGAATGCGCCAAAGTTCATTTCAGCCCAATCCGACGTTCCTACGTACCAGCTTGTTCTGTCAATAAGGCTATAAAACATTACGCAGTCTACACCGTAAGCCAAAGACATCATACCGATTCTTACATTAAAATCGGCCTGATTGCGTAGTCCTATACCGCCTGCGGCATCTGAATGTGCGGTAGGATAACCCGTTTCACCAATACAATAGAATTTATCCCTTCCGCCATATTTCTGGAAGCTTTGCTCCTGACGGATTAACGACCATTCAATATTATAAAGCATACTGCTGTAATCCGAGCCTGCAAGGTCAGGCGCTACGGGGTTTGAATAACAATGCATATCAAGCACATCACTTGCCTGCCATATACCGTATTTATGCTGATATTTGTTCCAAGCGTCCAAACTGTAAACATAAGCATTGTAGCAATATGGGATACTATTCTTTTTCATAAATTCAGACATACCGCTAAAGAAGTACTTTGGTATAAAGGTATTGACCATAAGCTTTTCTACTTCTTCATCAGTAATATGTTTGGTAGCTGAAGAAAATTCATTAGCTTGCGTTGCCCAGTCGGCATATTTTTTAACCCTATCCCACTGTTTCTTGAATTTTTCTAAGCCTGTTTTATTCTGAGGTTCAACAGAAGCCTGTACCGAAAGACGTATTCCGGCGTCATTATACATTTTAGCATATTTTTCATCAATTGATATATTCTCTCTTACATAATGCACACCGATTTTTTCCATTGCATCAATATTGGTTTTCTTATCTCCCGAAACACCGGAAATACCGAATATAGAATCGTTCTTATGCTTAAACTCGTAATCATCTACAAGCATAAACGGATAGCACTCATGGTATTTGGAATAGGACGATACTGTGTAAAGATTTATCCAGTATATACCGTAAGGGTCACTTCTGCCGAATTTCTTTAATGTATCACGGTTTATCACAATGTGGCGGTTAGCCTCATTTTCGTGGAAAACGGTACTGTTTAAGAATATTCCCGAATCCACAACATTACCGTAATAATCTCTTACATCATATCTGATAGAGAAAATCAAATCATCATCAGTAAGATTTGTTACATTAAGGTTAAGCTTTGCTTCATCACCGACAATTATCGTGCTATCAGAATCCTCTTCCTTTTCTCTTATAGGAGAAATACCAACTGCAAACTGACTGTCAAGTCCCTTAAAGTAGGCTTCATACAAGGGATTCTCAGTCTTTCTTGAATCCTCTAATACCATATCAAAATCAATTGTATAAACAAGACCGTCTGTACCGGTTGCTTCTACGGGGAACCCATTATCGGGATAGCTATTCCAATAATAGTATTCCTGCTGATTTATGTCACGGTTATAGAAATAAACCGAATGCACGTCATCAAATTTGCTTACCGTACAGACTCCGTCAGAATTGGTATAAGGATAATCGCCGTTTTCGGGATAAACCCATTCGTACATCATACGCTCGTCAGTAGAAATAATTGAAGCTATATTGTTTTTGGTGTACGAAGCGCTTATATTACCGAACGCAGAGCTTGCATCAACATGAGCCGATACCGAAATACTGTTTTTATGGAAAACGTAATTTGTCTTAACAAAGCAGGTAGCAGCCTCAGTACCGGCAATCTCGTAGACAATCTCTATTCCCTCTTCACCGTTTACAAGCTGACGTGTAAAGCTTTTTACACCCATATAGCTGAACATAGTACCGCTGTTAGCGGCGGACAGTTTATATATACCGATTCCACCAACTCCGCCGTAAACATCTATAAGCTCGCCGTTATCCTCCAAATAGGAAATTACCTCTTGTCCCTCAGAAGTAATACCGTAGGCATAGCCGTCACCCTCATAATAATACTGCAAATCATCGGTATCGAGCATTGAATCGCCATAAGCCATAATTTCGTATTTTTCTTCATTTTTTGAAGGCTTATCGTTTGAAGTATTACTGTCCGAAGAGGTACTATTATCATCTGAACTACTCTGCTGATTATCGGGCTGTACATCTTCCCCTGGGGTAGGTGTTTCGTCCTCGCTATCGGTATTATCAAAACCATCAGGGTCGGACGAGGTTGTACCGTCAGAATTCTGCAGGTCATCGAGAATTGATTCTGTGCTTTGAGTATCAGTATTTTTTGAGCTTTCGGTTGTAATTTTATCCTTTTTACCCGAACAGCCTGCGACAGAAAAAATCAAAGCAAGCGCCAAGATAACACAAATTATTCTTTTCATATATTCAACACCTTATTGTTAATTTTATCCTACCAATCCACTACGTTCTACACCCTGAACAAAGAACTTCTGGCATAGAACAAAAAGCAGTATCAGCGGAAATACGCAAAGGAATGCGCCTATACTCGTAAGCTGTAAGGTATCCGAATTACCTGCTGCTCCCCAACCGCCCGTAACGGTAATCATATCTGCAGTAAGCTCCCCTATACGCAAAGCCAGAGTTTTTAAATTCGGATAAAACAGCGATGTATACATCGTATCATTCCACTGCCAGATAAATGACAGTATAAAGCACAACACTATTGTGGGACGAGCATTCGGAAGCATTATTCTGAAAAAGGTTGAAAATGTGCCTGCACCGTCCACGGTAGCCGCCTCTTCCAGCTCCATCGGCAATGCCCTGAAAGTCTGTCTTTCTACGAAAATATAAAGTCCGCTTCTGATTCCAACACCCAAACTTGCAAGCATAACAAGGGTGAAAATCGTATCGTTAATACCGCTTGAACTATCGGTCAAAGCCGATACAATACCAAACGGGTCAAAGTTTTTAAACTGTATATACAATGATACAAGATAGGTCTGCGGCGGTATAACAAGTGTTCCGATTACCAGATAAAAAATAATATCACGAAGCTTTGATTTATATCTCGCAAGCCCGTAAGCGGAAATTGTTGTAACAAAAACCTGAATACCTGCTAACAAAAGGCAAACACCGACCGATATTGCAAGGCTTTCCCAATAATCTATTATTTCAATTACCAGTTTCACGTTGCTGAGTGTGAAATGCTTAGGAATCCAGGTAACAGCAAAATCCTTAATATCCCTGAAATCCATAAATAAAAGTACAAACTTTGTTAGCAAGGGATACAGTATAACGTATGTAATCCCCGACAAAAACAAAAATCTGATTATGGAATATAAAATCGGGGCACCTTTTTTGCGGGCACGGATAAAGATATTTTTATTCACTTTTCCGCACCTCACTTATCATAATAGAATACTAATTTAGAGAAAACAAACCCGACTATAACCAAAATAATGCCAATAATCAGGAAATAAATCCAACCCATTGCAGCACCTAAGGCTATATTTATATTCTCAAAGGTTGTAGTCGAAATCAAAGACATAACACCACTCGAAGTAGTAGTAAAGGAATCAACAATTGTATATATCACGCAAACCAAAAGCATTGGGCTTACCATTGGGAAGGTTATAAACCAGAAGCTTTCCCAACCCGTAGCACCCTCAACGTGTGCCGCTTCATAAAGGGCTGGGGCAATTGCCTGCATTCCGATAAATATTATAAGCATTTGTATAGAGCAGTCGTCCACAACGCTGTATAAAAGGTCGAATATACCACGCACTATCTCTACTGCATCGTCACCAAGACCTACCTGCTGCATATAGTCGGAAAACTGCAATACCACCGATTCTGATGTTTCGTTTACCGTGTCCTTATACCCCGAATAATAAACACCCATTCTGTATTCAAGATTGTTGGATATGTTTCTTACAAGCGTAGTAACAGCAGGTAAAAACAGCATTACACGGAAAAAGGTTTTACCTTTAAATTCCTGATTTAAGATTGAAGCCATTAAAAAGCTGTAAAGCATAATTATAGGCGTTGTCTTTAAAACCTGCAAAATAGCTTCTACAACGGTTTGCCTATAGCTTGTATGTACATTCAAAGCCTCGTCATAGGCCTTAAAGCCGATAATCTTAATTCCGTAAGCACTTCCCGTTGCATTGCTTACACTGAATATAAAGGAACTGATAATAGGAATAATAAAAAGATAAACAAGTCCGATTATAAGCGGAATCAAAAATACATACCCTTGCAAAGACTTCTTTTGTCGGAGAGACATAGGTTTTCTTTTTTGCATTTAATTTTGCCTCCCCCTTTTTTATCCTACAACAAGGAAATCTTGTGATTTAACGATAGAATTTTCGATTTTTATATCAGTATCATTATAATTGATATAAATTTTTACACCGTTATCATAATTAACTTCGGCAACACCGTTTTCCAATTTATGTTCAACCATTGCCGCACCGTCTAACTTTTCATACAATTCTTCTGTAACAGAGGAATATTCCTTTATTACGTCAATATAATCCTCATAAAAATAACCGTAATAATCATCTTTATAATAATCAACGCTGTCAAGCTTACGGTATATCAATGTAAAATGCGGCTGTGCGCCGTATTCCAAAGCCTTTAAAAAGCTTGTATGAATTTCGGAAGAATCGTTTATTTCGGGTGCAGTATATGGAATACTTCCCGAAATGACAAGCTCGTAAAACGGAATTGAGTAGTCCTCAATCAAATAATTGCTTGAGCTCATTGGTATATCCCAGATTTTATCTGCGAATTCAAGCGAATAAATACTACCCTTGTTTACCGAAACTGTCGCATTATCGGATAAGGTCGATAAAAACCTTTGGACTGCTTTTCTCGATTCATATCTGCCTATTTCGTCATTCTCACGCAAATCGCTGTTAAAGGAATAGCCTATATCCTCAATATTTATTGCTTTAACTTCTCTTTTTTTAATCTGCCGAGCTAACTTTTCTGCCGCAGACTGCAAATATTCAGGACTTAAAACAACCGAATACCGCCAAAGCTCCTTTTTAAGAGTTGCAGTATTAAACTCCAGTCCGTATGCCGCTTCCTGACTTATAGCCATAGAAGCATAGGATTTATTTTCTTTGCTCAAATGCTGTGCATTTACCGATAAAAAGGTATTGCCTGACATTGAATACAAATCCTTTAAATCTTTAATATTACCGGCGGACGATTCAAGCTTTAGCGACGAAACGCTATCCTGAATCTCTCCACCGCAAGTGAAATTGTCAAGCCTTATATCAGCATTCTTAAGACCTATCTTTGACATTATTTCTTCGGCTTGTTCTACTGTGGTGTAAGCTTCATTTGCTTCGTAATTAAAGCCAAGGAAATTCTTTGTGGACTTTGCCACACCCTTAAAGGTGATATTCATATTAGTCGCTTTAAGATTACTATCCTTCAAAGCATCTATTTCCTTTAAATGTTCACGGTAAACGAGTGCCAATTCACTATAATCGGGTGAATTATCAGTAATATGATAAGAAATATTTATAACGTCCGAATAGATATTTTCTGCAAAGCGGTAGAAAGAATCGTTAGCATTTGCCGAATATGTAACCTTTGAATTTATAAACAAATTATAGTAAGAGGAAATCGCATTAAAATTATTGCTCATTCCCGAAACCTGTGCTGTTACACCGCCTACTTCATAGCCCGAATCGACCGATGCTATAAAACCACCTTTTTCATTTGAAATACCGAAATACGGCAATAACGAAAGCTGTGAATTCGGTTGTGCGGTAACATCATTCAAAACAGCATCGGTAGTAAAAAAGTTTTTATTGTAAACATTCTCCGAAGTCTTGCCGTTATTCAAATTTACTATCGCACCGCTTCCGTCAGGCAGGAGCATAAATCCATCGCTTTTTTGGTCGGCGGCGCCAAAATACGGCAAAACAGACACCTTAACGGGAATATAGTTCTTATTATACTCTATCGTTTTGGGGTCAAGACTTACAGAAAAACCGTAATCTGTAAGATAATACTTTAGCTGTGCCTTAAAATAAGGCTTTGCAACATAGGTGTTTTCAATTCCGTTTTCGTCACAATCCTTTTGCAAGTCATCACTTGTATATCCTGCCTTTACAAGCAGATTATAAGACTTTTCTGCCATATAATTTGGAATATCATTCGGTCTTACATAAAGGTCGCTGTCCTTTAAGGAAGGATAGCTTATAATCATAATATCATAGGTTTCTTTATCAAGTGTTTTTCTGTCAAAAAGGGTATAATTTGAAAGTACTTCTGCCTTTTCTTCATCAGTAAGTTTTGACAAAAATTCATTCTCAAAGCGCTCTTTTTTAACAACAGACGGCATCATTTCAAGCTCAAATTCATTATTGCCGAGTTCATAATTCACCGTAAGTGTATTGCCGTCAACCTCATATCTCGGCACAGCTTCGGCTTCTATGCCATACTCAAAGCTATCCATACCAACAACCGTATTGTTATTGTAATAAAAGAACTCAAGCTGTGATTTTACCTTTTTGCTGTTGCCGCTGTTTTTAGGGTTTGTATACCAGACATATCCGGTACTCTTATTAAGCAAAGCAACCGAAGCATCACTCACTTTATAACCCAAAGCAAATTTTTCATTTTCTATTACAGCACGGTAACCGTCCTTAAATTCGGCTGTACAGCTATCAAATACACTGAAGGTATAATTCATTACTGTGGCTTTTGCATCTGTTTTATTAGCTTTTAGCTTGCCTGATTGCTTAAGGATAGCCGTAACCGCAACAGTAACTATTATTACCGCACATAATATAAGTGAAATTGTTTTTTTCATCAGAAATCCACCTTATACTCTATCAAAAAACTCGTCCGCCACCTGAGTAATCCAGACGAAAAGCTGCTGAACTATATAGATAAAGAACAGTCCTAAAATTACTACACAAACAATACCCAAAAGGGTTACAACGAATGTCAAAATACTTTTAAGCATTGTAAACTCATGAATAACGCTGTTGGAAACCAGCAATAAAAAGAGTGCCCAGATTATGGATATAGCGGTAAAAAAGGAGATAAATGCAGCTTCCTCCAAAACCAAAAGATTGCAGATTATGGCTGTTGGAATATTAAGAAGTGTTATCGGAGTCAAAGCATACATAGCAGCCATAAATATTTCTTTAATATTAGCACTACCACCTATAAGGGTAGTAAGTGCCCAATTGCACAAGCAATAAAGCAGTAAAAGCAGAGCCAAAACCGTAGCGAGAGCCCAAGGTGAAAACTTACTTAAAGTAGCACTTTCAAACAGATAACCCGTACCTACAATTCTGTAAACAGTAGTTGCAACCATCAATAAAAAAAGCACAAAAGCAGTAGGAATATTGCCCTTTTTTTCGCTTTTCATTATCCAAAAGCCGTCAAACGGGTGGGAATATATGTAAAATGTAAATTTTAAACCATTGAGAATTTTTTGCATACTATATTCCCCCTTCAATAATTATTCTTTACGTTCTTTTTTCTCCGCTTATAAATTTTGAAAACAAAGCTTAAACAGATAAGTAGCAATACACCTATAACAATATATTTGAGATTCTTATTAAGCCACTCGGTACGCAATGCCTTTTTGGCGGTTGAAT
>JAZQHX010000020.1:0-9994 GCA_045540835.1 Acutalibacteraceae bacterium
GTTTACGCTTTTTATCCCTTAATTTATCATCTGACTTCGGGTAACCTATTGTAATAACCAGCCTTACAGTGTCTTCAATTCCGCAGATTTCACGCAATTCCTGATCAGAAAACCAACCAAGTATACAACTGCCAAGGCCAAGTGCCGTTGCTTCCGCAGTAATGTATGCCGCAGCAATACCAATATCTACCGAACGGTAATCATTACGCTTAATCTTAGCACCAAAGGCGGCAGTTTTAACGTAAGGCTTTTCTGAAATCACTATAAGTACGGGTGCATCACTTGCAAATTTATTCATTCCCATACTCTGTGTAGCCTTTGCGGCTTTTTTAGCAGTCTCGCCAGTACATACCGTAAAATGATATGGCTGACCATTGCAGGCAGACGGTGAAAGTATAGCCGATTCTAAAATTTTGTTTATTTTTTCTTTTTCGACTGCCCTCCCGCTATCATAACTCCTGCAGGACTGTCTGTTCTGTGCAATTTCGGAAAAATCCATAGTTTTACTCCTTAATATTAAATATTTAAAGTTTAACCGTAACGTCGGATATTTCGGGAGTTACAAAGTTTGCCACTCCTTGCGGTATTACTCCGTATACCCACTCGGTTTTCATACCCTCAATTTTAATTTTCCCGTCAACGCTAACCGTAACAATTGCGCTTAACGGTTCTTTAAAATACCATGTATTACCGCTCATCCAGACTTCCTTTAAAGGCGCTGTGTTGCGGGATTCAACCTCGCCTGCTTCATTATATTTTATGTATTCAAAGGTATGTTCATCATTATAATGCGGCTCTGCTTTGCCTTGCCAACAGCCGTTTATAGCAGTATTAACATCCCAATACAAAACTCCGTTATATATTGCATTTCTGTTGGTATGATGATGCCCGTTTACAGACATTAAAACCGTATTCTTACTTTTACTGTTAACCTTATCATAAATTGCTCTTACTGCCTTTGCTTCGTCCGAACTTCCGCCCCATTCTGCCAAGAATGCCGCATGACCTAAAACTATACACTTTTTACCCTTTTCCGCCGCATCTGTAAGCACACTTTCAAGCCATCTTAACTGTTTCGGTGCCAAGCTGTTATACAAGATATTACCGCTCGGTGGACCGTAGCTGCAGGTTGTGTTATGTTGCCATTCATTTGCTTGCTCGCTATAAGAATAGTTAGTATCGGTACATACGATTCTGAAATTTCCTTTATCAAAATAATAATATCCTATATCGCCGTCAGCAATTTTTCCGTCAGCCGTACCCCAAATAACACTGTCTGCTTTGTTTGTAAGCAAAGGTGTAACCAGTTTCATTGAATTATATTTTGATTCCAGTTCGTGGTTGCCATAAACACCATAAACCGGAATTTCGCAATTTATATATTTATCCACTACTTCGGGCGACCCTATATAGTCATTGCAAAAATCCCCTGCGTGGAGAATAAAATCGACATTATTTTTCTTTGCTCTTTCAATAATATTATCCAAATCAGATACGGTCACCGCATACATTCCCTGCTTATAATGAAAATCCGCAAAAACCGCAAATTTAATACTATTTTCAGACATAATGAAAACTCCTTTATTCTAAATTTAGCAGAATTGTTATTTTTCACCACTTTTAAGTTCAATAAATAATTCCACATTTCTTTCGTTACCAATCGAATCAAAGTAAAGTGTATACTGTGTTTCGCTTCCTTTTGTGTAGCCCGTTCCTTCTATATAACTATATTCATCGTTTATACCCTTGATTTTTGAATTTATATGAATAAGCGGATTTTTATTTTCAGTTTTTATAAGGCAATCAACACGTGTTTTGGAATAGTAATCAGCAACATACTGAACAAAAACCGAAATATCGTCACCTTTAAATTCCTTATCTATATTTTTAATTACATAGCTCGACACACCGACGCTGTAATTATACTGACTAATCTGACGGGCATATTTATCACAAAACGCAATTGCCCTTTTCTCCATTGACACATACAAATCCGTGTGTGTGTTAACAAGCTCAGCTTTTTTATCGGAATTATTATTTACTTTACCCGTCAATTCATCACAAAGGGACAAAAACTCCTTATTCATTGCCTCAAAAATAAGTAATCCCTCTTTTCGCTTATCCTCATCTAACGAATCGGAAATCAGGGTTTGAGCCAATCCGACATAATATCCACCCATAAACGAATGTGCCTTGCCGTTACCGTTCAAAGGCGGCATTAAAGGGTGTGAGCAGGTATATATAACCGTATTCAAATTATCATAATATGTCTTTAAATTTTCTATTGTATATCCCTGATAATCAATATTTCTTGCCATTGTTTCCAAATGGTACCAGTTGGATATATTATATTCACCCGTGCGTTTTTGCCAATCAAGTTTTTGTCTGCAAACCATCACAAATGCAATAGAAACCAAAACCAAAACTATCAATAATACAGCTGTAATAATTTTTACTTTATTAGAAATTTTAACCATATAATTACCAACTGAAATATTGTTTAAAAAAACTATGGATACAGCAAAATTGTCTACTGTATCCATATTATAGCATATTTGCCTTATTTTTTCAATATGGGTTACAAGACTGTAATTTATATGAAAATTTATCAAAAATTATTGCTCCACTTCGGGTAGTCCTGCAATGCTTGTAAGCAGAGACAGTATTCCCGAAAGAAGTGATGTACTTATCACCGTAAGCCAGCCGACCTCATCTATTACGGCGGCGGTACCGATTGCTGCGACTGCCGTTTGTGCCACGGTTTTTACCGCCCTTACAGCAGCGGCTTTAAACCATCTTAAAAGCTTATTTCTTGACAAATTAAAACCTCCTTTCTTTCCTCAATTCAAAATTTCACACAGGTAAAGGCTCATTCTACTATGTTTTCTGCAAAGCAGCGGGCGACAGATTGCCGCCCTTAAAAATTTTAGTATTTTATGAGTTTTCCATTTTTAAGCAGGTTCAAAAGCTTTGTATTCTGCTTTGCGGTACCCAAATAAACCGAAATACCGTTCAGTTTAGCTATCTTTTTCCTAAAGCTGAATTTTGAGTCTATTTTTAGGCTTTTAAGCGCATCAACAAGACTTGTACTCCTACCCGTATACTTTGGATAATAGTTATTTTGAGCCGAAACCTTTTGGTCAGTATCGGTATAAGAGCCGATTTTATTAGGAATACCGCTTATATCCGACACGTCCTTAATTTTCTGTTTTGAAGCCGATTCTCTTATACAGTAATGGCAATGCGAGCCGGTTGAATATCCGGTCGAACCTTCTACACCTAAAATATCTCCTACCGATACAGCCTGATTTTTCTTAACAGATATTTTTGACAAATGACCGAAGTAGTATCTGTCGGCTGAATTTCTCTGCTTAATACGCACGTATCTGCCGAAGCCCTTTTTGTGGTTTATGGCACTCTCCCAGCCTGCAAACTCCACAATGCCGTCAACTGTGCTGTAAATTATTTTACTATCTACACCTACCAAGTCCAAGCCGTCATGCGCAGAGCCTTTATACTGCTGTGATACCCTGAATCTGCCTTTATAGGGACTTAACATTTCTTTTCCTCCTTTCCTTTAAGTAAACCGAATAATCCCAAACGCAGTTTTTGTTGCCGTCGTAAACATTGCATTTGGTTTTTTTAGCCCTTTTTACAGCATTTTCGAGCAAAAAATATGCCCCTTTCTGACCCTTTATATCACCGAATTCTTTTCTTACTCTGTATATATCCATAACCGTCTCCTAAAGATAAAGTTTGCGAAGTGCATTAAGTGCACGGTTACGCAGTTTTGCTACCGCCTGACGGCTTATATTAAGCGTCTGTGCAATTTCATTATCAGAGTATCCGTATACATAGCGATATAAAATTACAGTACGCTGTTTCACAGGTAAAAAATTAAGGCTTTCTTTTACAAAACAATCGCTGTACGCCGTATTTGTGCAAAAAATTTTATTCTCATCAAGCAAATTCAGCTTTTCTATATAGTTTTGGTTTTCCTTTGAAAGCGCTATGTATTTATTCCTCAGGCAAACCGCTATATACCTATGAATACTGTCCGAGCAGTCGGGAATAAATCTGTCGGTATCAAGGCTGTAAAGCAGTTCGAGCAAGAACACATTCAACTCCTGAGACGAATCCTCGTCTCCTATTTTGTTTGAATAAAACCTTATTAGGTCTTTAAAGCTGTTATAAATAGCAGTAAAAGCCTCCATTTCACCCAAACGGAAATTTTCAACCAGCTTTAAAAGTATAATATTTTTCATACAACCATTCCTTTCAACCAAAGAAAGAAAAAAGTTGTTTTTTTGTAAACCTTAAGCTATAAAATTTTAAAAATATTTTTAATAATCATTCGCCATCAACTCTTTTCTGACTTTTCTGCCATTTTACAGATGTCAAAAAATAATTGTTGATTTATGGAGCAAAAGGTAATTTTAAAGGAGTAAAAAGCAAAAAAAGCAGAATTTTGATTTTATTTATTTCTAAATATTGACATTTATTTACTATTATTGTATAATAATAGTAAAAAAAGCGGTCTGCTCGTCACAGCAGACCGCTTAAAGTGGCAAAATAATTTAATTCTGCCTAAAGGTAACAAACTAACAAATTGCAACCTTTCTTAAATTAAAACAACAAAAGGAAAGGTTGTCAACAAAAAATGGAGCGAAAGGTAATATTATGGGAGCCAAAAAAATCAAGTCGCTTCCAACAAGGTTATTTAAAAATGAGAATTGCATTATGTGATTGGGATTTTAAATTATTGGAAGAAATAAAGAAAGCAATTTATGCTTATGCGGAGTTTTGTCGCATAGATATTGTGGCAGACTGTTATAATTCGGGTGAAAAGCTTTTAAGCTCGGGTGTTAATTACAATATAATTTTCTTAGGATTCAGGCTTTGTGGAATTGACGGAATGAAAACCGCCCATCGAATCAGAAACAATAATTCCTCGGTTGCAATTATTTTTATAAGTGAAAATACCGATTTTATTTTGGAAAGTTTCAAAGTTACTCCATACCGTTTTCTGTTAAAACCGATAAAAGCAGACCGAATAGTTGAAGTTTTAAAGGAATATTTCAAAGAATTCGGAACAAATTGTCCACTTTGGCTTAAAAGTGGTGAGGATACGCTATACTTAAATACCCAAGACATATACTATATTGAAGCCGACAATAAACATTGCAAGGTACATTTAAAGAACGAATGTCTACCCTGCAATAAAACCATGGCAAAGGTGCATAAAGCACTGCCTAAGCGGAATTTTTCAAAAGTCAACCGAGCATTTGTGGTTAATTTGAATCTGGTTAAGAAATACAACAATGAGCTTTTATACCTTAAAAACGGTACAATACTCAAAATAAGCCGCAATTACATAAAATCCTTTAAGGAAGAATTGCAGGATTTCATACAGCCAATAAAGATTTAAAAACCAACAGCCTTTACTTTTATCGGAAAGGCTGTTTTAATGATTTAAGTATTGCGATATTCAATTATATCGCTTATTGTGCAGTTTAATGCCTTACACATTCTATCAATTACATCGCCATCGTATCTTTTGACCTTGTTTTTGTAATAATTATCAACAACCTGATACTGTATACCGGTTCTTTTAGCTAATTCATATCTACTTATTTTAAGTCTATCTAAAGTTTTGTCAAGTATTATTCTAACCACTATAAACACCTCTATAATATATTTTATTATAGATATATTCACTTGACAATTTATCTAATTAAGTATATACTTATATAAGTATATAGCTCTATTAGTCGCCGGACAGAAAAAATCAACAGCCTTTCCGTTTCTTAGAAAGGCTGTTGGTTTATTTATTTTCAATTGCTGTTATCTTATCAACTCTGGTCTGATGTCTGCCGCCCTCAAAGGAGGTATCAACAAACAAATCGACAAGCTCAATTGCAGTACCTACACCGATTACTCTGCCGCCTAAGCACAATACATTTGAATTATTATGAAGCCGTGTATACTTAGCCGAAAAATGTTCACTGCAAGCCGCCGCACGTATTCCCTTTACCTTATTAGCCGCTATTGACATACCGATTCCCGTTCCGCAAACAAGAATGCCGAGCTCATTTTCACCATTTACGATGCTATCACAAAGCTTTTCGGCAATGTCGGGATAGTCAACCGACTTTACTTCATAAATACCGTAATCGGTAACCTCAAAGCCTCTCTCCTTTAAATGTTCGGCAATGGCATTCTTATGCTCAAAGCCGCCGTGGTCACAACCTACTGCAATTTTCATTTTGCTTCGCTCCTTAATTTTAATTCTCTTTCAGCCTGAGGCAGCCTTAAATATACTGGTAAAAGCTCCTCAGGATTTATTGCTTTTTGGTTTTTAAAATCATCTGTTGCCGCCAATCCCACGCCTACGGCATTTTGGAATCTTCGCTGCGAGTCAGATATTTTTACATCATCAAATGCTTCAACAAAAGGATAAAAAAACTCAGCCCCATCACCGACTACTATGATTTTTTCACCCTTATTTATATACTTTTCCTCGATTTCGGTCTTAAGTTCTGTGCACAAAAGCGCTCTGTCATCACTTAAACGTGTTACAATACCGTCCTTTATTCTGAAAAGGGCATTATAAACCTGGTTACACCTGGCATCCATAACCGCACAGACAATGCAGTTGGTATCGCTGTAATTTTCAGCCATTGCACGAAGGGTTGAAACTCCTACACAAGGCATTTTTTCAGCCGCCGCCATACCCTTTATAGCGCTTATTCCAATTCTTATACCCGTAAACGAGCCCGGACCTGCGCTCAATGCAAAGCCGTCAATATCGTCAAGCTTTAACAAAGCAGATTTAAGCACCATATCAACCATAGGCATCAAGGTTTGTGAGTGGGTAAGCTTTATGTTAACAAAGCCCGATGATAAAATTTTACCGTCCTCGATTACAGCAGCCGAGCAGGGTGTTGCCGAACATTCAATCGACAAAATTTTCATACATCTTCCCCCTTTTTCCATATCCTTATATTTCTTGATTCGTCGCCCGTTTTTTGGAATTCAACGTAAATTGTACTGTCAGGCAAAGCGTTTTCTATATTTTCGCTCCATTCTGCCGCAACAACACCGTTTTCCTCAATATATTCAAAAAAACCGCTTGAATACAGCTCGTCCCAAGAAGAGATTCGATACATATCAAAATGAAAAAGTGGCAATCTGCCGCCCAAGTATTCATTTATAAGGGCAAAGGTCGGAGAAGTTACGTCGCCTGCGAAACCGAGACCTTTAGCTATTCCGGAAGTGAAGCAGGTCTTTCCCGAACCCAAATCACCTCTGAAAGCCACAACATCACCACCCGAGAGTTTTTTCCCGAGCTCCTCGCCTATTTTAACCGTATCTTCACGGCTGTTTGATACAAAAACTTCCATAGCAATTCCTTTTAAAAACTTGTTACTTCAAGTATACCATAAATGAAAATAAATTCAAGGCTTAATCGCCGTTTCGAGAGCTATTTTAATCATTTGGGTAAAAGAGTTCTGTCTTTCATCAGCACTTAAGGATTCGCCCGTTACAAGAGAATCGGATATTGTACAAATACAAAGTGCTCTTTTGTTTGCCCTTGCCGCATTCATATACAAAGCCGCCGCCTCCATTTCTACCGCAAGCACTCCCATTTTGCCCCAAGCATTTACCGGCTTTTCATATTCGGGAGTGTTTTCGAGGTCGCCGTAAAATGCATCGGTTGACAGAACGTTTCCCACGTGATAGCGTTCTCCCGACTCCTTAGCAGACAATACACACTTTTCCAAAAGCGAATAGTCCGCAATTGGTGCAAAGTTGCCGCTGAGTCCGAACTGCTTATCATAAGAGGAATCAAAGCAAGCTCCCTGCGCTATTACAATATCCCTTACATTAACCCCCCGCTTATAAGAGCCGGCCGAGCCTACACGTATAATATTTTCAACATCAAAAAAATTGAAAAGCTCATAAGAATAAATTCCTACCGATGGCATTCCCATTCCGCTTGCCATTACCGATACAGGCACTCCTTTATAAGTGCCTGTATAGCCCTTAACTCCACGTACATCGTTTACAAGAACTGCATCACTTAAAAAATTCTTTGCTATAAGCTCCGAACGGTACGGGTCACCCGGCATAAGCACTGTTTTTGCAAAATCCGAAACCGCCGCTTTTATATGTGGGGTATAACCTTTATCTGACATAAAAATAACCTCCTTTAGTTCTAAGCATATTATATAATAATAACTGACAAAAATCCATACCGAAATGAGTAAATATTATGTATGACGAGCTACCAAACGGAATTAAAGACGAAAAAGACTTAGAAATTTATGAAAAATTTCTTAAATCCACCGATACCGATTCAGTTTCAGACTTTAATAGCTATCTTTACAATAGCAAGGGGAAATACATTAAAGCAGAATCCTTGATTTGCGGCAGAATTGTAACACGCTGCGGTATACTTACTGATATAGGGACTGATTTTATTGTATTAAAAGCGGCGCAGAATAATAACTGCACCGCAATAAGACTCTCCGATATTAAGTATATTACCCTTTTAAACGGCAGAAAAAAAGGCTGCTCCCAAAGAACAGCCTTTTAATCATAAAATTATCAGATAACTCTTACCTTGATTACACCGTCGATAGCTTCAATTTCTTTAGCTACAGTAGCAGTATCAGCCGCACCGGTATCAAGCATAGTGTAAGCATAGTCACCACGTGACTTATTGAGCATATTCTCAATATTTACACCGTCATCAGCAAAAATGCCTGCAATAGCGGTAATCATATTGGGGATATTCTTATGAATTACGCAGATTCTGTGCTCGCCGCTACGGGGCATTGTAACCTCAGGAAGGTTTACAGAGTTTACGATATTACCGTTTTCGATATAATCGATAAGCTCCTTAGCCGCCATAGATGCACAGTTATCCTCCGATTCGGGAGTAGATGCACCAAGGTGAGGAATAGCAATTACGCCGTCAACATCGAGAACATCCTCGGTCGGGAAGTCGGTAACATAAGAAGCTACCTTACCCGATTCCAAAGCTGCCTTTAAATCAGCATCATTAACGAGTGCCGCACGTGAGAAGTTAAGAATACGAACACCGTCTTTCATTTTTGCAATAGATTCGGTGTTTACAAGGTTCTTGGTAGAATCGGTAAGCGGAACGTGGATTGTGATATAATCGCACTTTGCAAAAATTTCATTTATATCGTTAATATAAACTGCATTGTGGTTAAGGTTCCAAGCGGATTTTACCGAAAGATAAGGGTCATAACCGTAAACCTTCATACCAAGGTGGTTAGCAGCATTTGCTACCATAACACCAATAGCTCCAAGACCGATAACACCCAAAGACTTACCCTTGATTTCGGGACCTGCAAAAGCGCTCTTGCCTTTTTCTACGAGCTTGCCTACTGCATCACCCTCGCCCTTTAAGGTCTTAGCCCATTCAATACCCGAAACAACACGGCGGGAAGAGATTAAAAGTCCTGCGATTACGAGCTCTTTAACAGCGTTTGCGTTAGCACCGGGAGTGTTGAAAACAACTATACCCTGTTCGCTACAACGGTCAATCGGAATATTGTTAGTACCTGCACCTGCACGTGCAATAGCCTTTAAAGATGCAGGAAATTCAACATCATGTAAAGCGGCAGAACGAACTATCGCACCGTCAGCGTTTTCTACCTCGTCGCCGATTGTGTACTTGTCGTCAAAAACTTCAAGTCCGCTTTTGGAAATTTTATTATAAGTTTTAATCTTAAACATTATGCATTCTCCTCTTCAAACTTCTTCATAAACTCAACTAATTTCTCTACACCCTCAATAGGCATTGCGTTGTAGATAGAAGCACGCATACCGCCAACAGAGCGGTGACCCTTAAGGTTTACAAAGCCTGCAGCTTTGGATTCCTTAACGAATTTAGCATCTAATTCCTCGTCACCTGTGATAAAGGGAACATTCATCAAAGAACGGTCCTCAGGAACAACAG